>JAYVNB010000179.1:0-38465 GCA_043759365.1 Bacteriovoracaceae bacterium
GCATTCGACTTCGTCGATGTCGCCCGAACCTTGAACGAAAAGCTGATCCGTCGCCATCCGCACGTCTTCGGTGAAGACAAGGCCGACACTGAGGAAACCGCGTTTCAAACCTGGGAAAAACAGAAAGCCAAGGAGAAGGCCAAGTCGGGAGCCGGTGTCCTGGACGGACTTCCGAAGGGACTACCCGCGCTTCAGCGGGCCGCCCGCGTCCTCGAAAAAGTGACCCGGGTGGGATTTCAATGGGATGACATGCGTGGTCCGCTCTCCAAGGTCGAGGAGGAAGTGCGCGAGTTCCAGGACGAGGTCCGGGATTGGGAGAAGGCCGAAGGCGCCGAGAAGGAAAAAATCCGCGCCAGGGCCCAAGCCGAGTTCGGGGACGTGCTTTTCACCCTGGCCAACGTCGCTTACCTGATGAAGATCAGTCCGGAGGACGCTTTGAGGGGGACGCTGGCCCGCTTTGAAAGCCGTTTTCGCCACGTCGAATCGCGATTGCGCGAACAAGGAAAGACGCCCGACCAGTCCACGCTTCCCGAAATGGATGTCTTCTGGGACGAAGCCAAGCGAATTGAAAAGGGATCGGGTTGACCTGCCCATGACCGCTTCCTCCGCGCCTCGCGTCTACGGTTTGACAGGAGGAGTCGCTTCCGGAAAGTCCACAGCGGCGCGATTTTTCTCCGAAGCCGGGATCCCGGTCGTCGACGCGGACGAAGTCGCTCGCGAACTCCGAAAACCCGGGGGCGCCGCCCATTCCGCGATCCTTGCCCGATTCGAGACTGTGGACTCGATCGAACTGCGACAACGGGTGTTTTCGGACCCCCAAGCCAGACTTGACCTCGAAGCGATCCTTCATCCCCTGATCCGTGCGGAGAGCTTGCGGAAAATCCAGGCGCTGAGGGCGCCCGTGGTGATTTACGAAGCGGCTCTCCTGGTCGAGAGCGGACGGTTCCGTGACTTTTTCGGGTTGATCCTCGTCGAAGCGGGAAGTGACGAAAGGATCCGAAGATTGATGTCCCGCGATGAATCCAGCCGCGAGCTGGCGGATTCGATCCTTGGATCCCAGGGCACCGATGATACTCGGCGTGCGGCGGCCGACCACATCCTCGACAACTCGGGCTCCCCAGAACTCCTTCGGAGCCGGGTCCTCGCGCTGATTCCCCAGCTTTAGATCACCCGGGTCAGTTCCGTGACAGAAAGGCCAAATACTCCTCTTCGATATCGTCGAAGGAAGTCTTGGCTTGGCACTTGGGGCAAGGGGGCTCGGGAAAACCGCCTTCCATGGACTTGAGTTCATCCAGGGTGAATGTCGCGAGGAACTCCCCCCCGCACTTGTTGCAGCGGAACGGGGCCAAAATCGAGGCGATTTCGGCTCCACACGAAAAGTTGGAAACGAGGTTGATTTGCTCCACGATCTGCGGGGAACAGTCCTCGAGGATGAGCTCGACGCCACTCTTGCGAAGGTCGCTGAAATAACGGACCCAGTTCTTGACTCCGACCGAGTTGATCCTCTCGATCCGGCGGAGATTGATTCTCATCGTCCCCTCCACGGGATCCAAGAGCTTCGCGAAGTCGACCCGCTCATCGATCACTCCCGTGAGCGTCAGGGAAATGACTTTGCCGTTCGACTTCTTTTCGACCTTCAACATCGCACACTCTCCGCGACTTTAGTTGTTCCACAACTGACATCCAGTTGAGTCCTTCTGGAATTTTAGAGACAATGAACGGATGCAGCAACCGGAAATGAGGGTTCGCTACCCGGTCGGGATGAAACTCCTGGCCAGCGTCCTTCTCCTGCTCTTCGTTACGATTTTTTTCCTCACCTACTCGGCGATCCGGCTGCTCAGCGAAGACAAGAGGGCGTACACTTTTCAAGCTCAAACCACCGAGGCCCGTTTGGCAGGCAGGGAGTTCGTCGGAACTACCCAACGCTCGATCGAGATCCTGCGGTCGATGCTCGGCTCGACCCTCGCAAGCGGAGCCCTGGCATCCGATGCGCAAAACACGCTCCGGGTGGGATTCGAAGTTCAATCCACCCTGTTCGCAGCCTCCTTGTGGATGGCCAGCGCCGATCTATCGGGTGTCGGTTCAGTCAAACAAATCGCACCTTGGCTCACGAGAGGGATCTCCGGGGACCAGAGCCTGAAGTCGGTCGAGGTTTCCGAGCAGGAACTGGCTGCGATGGGGGATGAGATCCCCCATTTCATCCCCTCCCTTCGATCGAACCCCGTCGCCTTCATCAATTTGACCCGCGCCGGCGGCGAACCTTGGGTCGGAATCATGGTGGCGGATCCGCACTCAGCCGCGAGTAACGGAGGGTTTCCGGTCGCCTTCGGGATTTTCCAACTCGACAATCCCGTCCAATCCGGCAAAACACGGATCACTATCGCGGGTCCGGACGGCCATGTTTTGCTCGACAGCGATCTCCGCTCCCTTTACGGAAAGGCCGACCTGAGCGCCGATCCCCTGTTTCGGTTCGCCCAGGAGGGCCAGCTTGCCTCTGCGACGCGCGAATACGAAACGTCGGAAGGGAGGTGGCTTGGAACCTACGACAAACCTGGCACCCACCTTCTTGTCCTCAGCCGCACTTCGTGGAGCGACGCGATGGCCTCGACCTACGCACTGGTGGAACGGTTTCTTTGGCTGGGACTGATGGCCATCAGCTCGGGCGCCCTTTTTGCGCTCTTTTTCGCCAAATCCCTGACTCGCCCGATTCTGCGTCTCTATGCCGCTGCCCAGAGTGTGAGCCAGGGAAATTTCGAGATCGCCCTGAAGCCCGGATCCCGTGACGAGCTGGGGGCTCTGACCGCTGCTTTCGTCATGATGTCGAAAAAGATCGCCGAGTTGATCGAGGCCAGCGTGCGCAAAGTCCATCTCGAGAATGAACTGGCCATCGCCTCCACCGTTCAACAGCGACTCCTTCCGCCCAAAACCTTCACGAATCCCCGGTTCGAGATCCGAAGCCACTATCAGTCAGCCGAAGAGTGCGGGGGCGATTGGTGGGGTTATTTCGAAATGGGCGACAAACTCTGTCTCATGATCGCCGATGCTACGGGCCACGGCCTTCCGAGCGCCCTGATCACCGCCGCCGCCCAGAGTTGCATCACTACGCTCGAAAAATTCGCAGGTGAGCGACCCGAGCTTCTCGACTCACCCGCCAATCTCCTTCGATACGCCAACGCCGCAATCCATGGGGCCTCGGGAGGAACCATCAACATGACCTTTTTCATGGGGGTGATGGACCTTAAGACCCGGAAACTCGTCTATTCCAGCGCGGGCCACAATCCTCCCTGGCTGGTCAGGAACGGGCCGCTAGGCGCCCCGGCTAAGACCCAGAGCCTCATTGCAACCGGGACTCGGCTGGGCGAATTCAAGGATGCCGTCCCTTTCGAGGAAAAGACCATCGACGTCTCTCCTGCAGACATCCTGTTTCTCTATACGGATGGGATCATGGAAGGCACCAACTCCGAACAGGAGATGTTCGGCAAGAAGCGCGTCCAGAAAATCGTGAAGCACTGCGCGGGCGCTGGACCCGACTCGATCATCAACGAGTTGACCGCCGAGTTCCTGGCGTACAACGGCCAAAAGCCCTTGGACGATGACATCACTTTGGTCACGGTGCAGTTCAAATGAGCGACTTGAACCGCGACTCTCGATTTGGAAGGGCGGAAATCGCGGGCATCGTGGCCTCCAGTACCTTGCTCGTCCTCTCCTCGTTCTTCGCTTTTTCTGGTACTTCGCTTCGCCGGTACTGGATGGGCTGGGAAGAACAGGGTCCCGGTACGCCGATCGGAAAACTGGAAGCCTCGACTGTAGGAACGCGCCGAAGATTGAAACAGGAAAGCGTGTTCGGAGGCGTGCGTGCCGGCGCTCCGTTGTTTAGTCGGGACACGCTGGTCACGGCAGCCCAGGGATCCGCGAAAGTACTGCTCGATGACGGAACCCAGATCGATCTGGGCCCCTCAACCCTCATCGAGCTCCAGTTCGAATCGAAGCTCACCCTCTCCGGGATCGTGCGACGGGCCGTTGTCGAAGTCGTGACTGGAGCGGCAACCGCAACCCGCTCGCGGAAACGAGCAATCGACATCCAAAGCCCCGTTCGCGAAGTGGTCTTGAAAGCAGGTCCTCGGGCGATCCAGATTCGCGACGAAGCCCCGCCCGTCCGACTGGACTCGGCCGATATCCTTCGCCAGCCGGCGGAGCCGGAGCCGCCTCGACCCGAGGATACGATCACTCCAAGCGCCTCGCCGACACCCTCTCCCACTTCACCCTCCCGCACTTCCCTGGGTGCTTCTCCTACCTCGAGTCCGTATGGGAGTCCGGTCAGGAGTTCCTCTCCCAGTCCCTCTCCATTGCCGACTCCGAGCCCCACTCCCCGACCCTCGAGCAAGGCCCCCCCGCTCCCGGTGCTGGACCTTCGCGCGCTGAAGCTCAATGGCAAAGCGGCCACGAAGTTGGGAGAATTCAAAGGAGGCATTCCGAGCCGCCTGCGGTTTCGCTTCAAGTGGGAACCGATTCCGGAAGCCGCCCGCTACATCGTGCACATCCAGGACATCTCGGGTCAAAAAGGGCCCGAGATCCGCTTGGAAACTGAAACCGACCAACTCGAATGGAACCCACCGATCCGCTTTCGCGGCTCTTGGAAATACGAGGTCGAAGCCAAGTTGGAGGATCGACGCGCAGTGCGATCGGGCACCCAAAAGTTCTCCGTCTTGTTCGATGCACCCGAAATCGTGAATCCCGGCAACCAGGCCAATATTCATCGAGTCACTAAGGACGGCAAGTCAGCGGAGATCCTATTTACTTGGCAAAAATCTCCGGCCGCCTCCCGCTACGAGATCGAGATCTCGAACGGAGTCGACTTCAAACAGCCCTTAGTCCAGGAGATGCTCGAAGAAAACTTCTATATCGCCAAGGGAATGGGAGTGGGAACCTACTATTGGCGAGTTAACGCAAGGGATCTGGATAAAACCCCGACCGCCGCTGGAAAAGCGCGCATGTTCCAGGTCATCCCTTGAAAAGACAGCGACGCATCCCTACACTTTTGTTCAGGTCCTGAATTGAATTCTCGCACCCCCAAGGAGACTCCGTGAAGCCTACTCGAATCTTTGCCCGGCCCCGCCACGCCTGGTCCCTCCCTGTCTCTTCTTGCCTGGCGCTTACGCTCGGCCTCCTCGGATGCAACGTGTATGCTCCCTTCGACAAGCCGAGTGGCGACGCCCAGCTCCTTTCAGCGGCCCGCGCCTGTTTCGACCGTGGCGACATGGGGTGCGCTCGTGAAATGTACGGTAAGCTTTCGGCGAACCAGTCGGAAGTCGCAGCGAGCGAATTGGCCTTCGTGATGCTGGATGAAGCGGGCCTCGGAATGGGCGAGTTCATGACTGCTTTGGGCAACGGCCAAGCGGCTCCGGGCCTGACCAAACTCGCTGGTCACCTTTCCAGCACTGCGGGGACGGCCAAACGCCAAGCAATCTACAGCGCCTACTTGCAAATCAACCAGATCCCCACCAATCGCGAGCTTCGCGGCTTAGTCCGCTTCGTGGCCGGCATCGGCTTGGCGGCTGAGATCCTGGCAGAGCAGAGCGGCGGGGATGCGATCTTGCAAAAAACGGATCTGGCAAATGCCCCGGCCACGTGCAATACGACGCTCGTTCTTGCAGCGGCCTGTGCCGCTGGAACATCTCCTTCTTGCGACAAAACTTCCAAAGTCATCATCGGTGGACCTGCCCAGAACTACACCACTCCGACTGCAGGCCTCGCTCCCAGCGGTGCTCAACCAACCTGGGGCCAGTTCAAGGGCGCCATCGACGCGGTCTTACTCGCGCTCAACACTGAACTGAGCTCGAGCGGCAAGTTCAGCTCGGGAACCGCCGGATTCGCCCAGGTCTTCGCAGCTTCCACGACAACTGGGACTCTAGGCGAAGAATGCTTCCAAGGACTCCTTCTCAACCAAGGCGTGGGGATCTAAGCCATGAACCTCATGAACCGCAAGATCGTGAAATACGCTCTTTACCTCTCCGGGTCCTTCATCCTGCTTCAGGTCATCCACATCTCCGAGTCGATGGCCCTGGACAACATCGTCCGACCCTACCAAAGCACCCGCGCAGCAGGAATGGGCGGAGTCCGGATCACTACGGGTCTCTATGACGAGAATTTCTTCGGCAATCCGGGACGCGTGACGCAGAACCCGAACTGGAAAATCCAGATCTTCGACGTCATGGCGGAGACCACGAGCACCACCTTGAGTACTGTGTCCGATCTCGCAGGAGGCGGCGACACCCTCAGCAAAATCGGTAATCATGCCGGCGACAACAGCCACGGTCGGATTCAGACCAGCTTCCCAGCCGTCTATTGGCCCAACGTCGGCGGAGGCCGCTGGAGCTACGCCCTCGCCATCCTGACCTCGACCCAGTTCGACATCGATCTGCGCCGGAGTTACCGGGTCGAGCCGCAAGCAATCACCGACATCGGGCCTGCGCTCACCGTGGGCCGCAAGTTCTTGGACAATCAGTCCCTCTCCGTCGGTGTCACCGGTCATGCGACCTATCGCCTGGCCAGCAAATCGGGTTTCAGCTTCGTCGACTTGATCAAGGGCAATTCGCTTTCACCCCTTCAGAGCGGCGGCGAGGGAGCCCACCTGGAGTTTGACACGGGCGCGGCTTTTGATGTGCCCTGGCGTCCAGGGGGAGTCGTGTTCAAACCGGGGGTCTCGATCAACAATGTACTGGGCGGCAAATACTCGAACCTGCCCGTCCATCTCGTCAAAACCGGGATCCGCCCGGTCGCCCAACCCCGGACCTACAACGCGGGACTAGCCGCGACCAAGGAGCATCTCTGGAAATTCACGGAGACCATGCTCGCTCTCGAGGTCCAGGACGTGGGCAACAATCCGGACGGCAGCCTTTTCCGTACCGTCCACTTGGGGATGGAAACTACGCTGGGGATCCTCTCGCCTCGGGTCGGTATCAACCAGGGCTACCTGACCGCAGGCCTGGGCCTTGATCTGAAAATCCTGGAACTCGACTTTGCGACCTATGGCGAGGAGATGACCCTGAACGTGGGCGGTCTCCAGGACCGTCGCTACGCTGTCAGACTTGGCCTCAAGATTTGACCCACCCTTTCGGCCGTACCTCACCTGAACTGGCCTGAACTGGCGGATTCAGAAATTCCAACTGGATTAGTGTGCTTTTCCGAGTTCCAAGTATTATGTTTAATTTAATAAAATCAGCATATTATGAAGCACCGCGGATATCTGTGAAGGAATCGTTAAATCCGACTGTTTCGGGTTGTATCTGACCACGTAATACAAGATCATAATAGTCAGATATAAGCACCTTGAAGGAGCTCAGTCCGTATGTGGCAAACCCCTAACCGAAACGCTGGCACAGGCACCAAAAAACGCACCGATCGAACGCGCAATCGCATTCCGGTTCAGATGAAACGAATTCGAGGCGAACTCCGACTCGTCGCCAGTCCGGCTCCTGCCACCGTCGTTCAGGTCCGAGTAATCCTCAACGATCTTTCACCTCGGGGAGTCGGCCTCTTCTCCCAAAGCGCTCTTCAGGCGGGTCAGGAAATCGAATTGTCCTTCGAAGACCCGATCGCCCTAAAACTCCATGGCAGGGTCGTCTGGTCCCATGAGCATCAGGTGGGCAGCCACATCCTCTCTCAGACCCCTTTTACTCACCGCGCAGGCGTCCAGTTCCTTTTCAAGGATGCCGAGCAGGAAGCGACCCTCAAGAGACTCTGCGAGGACCTCATCAGGGACTCCGGGCGAAAATAAACGACATCCCCCTTCATTCCGGGCCTCGTGGGCATTCTGCTCACGGGGCCTTTTTTATTGGGATTTCGAGTGTTCCAAATTTACTGGAACAGATTGTTCCAAGGCCGCCTTGTGCCGCCTGCTGTTTGGGCATATTCATCCCTTCACGGGCGACAAGAAGTCGCAATGGTTTCCCCCGAATGACTTCTTAAACAAGGAATATTAAAATGAAAAGACTCGTTACCGCCCTCCTCGCACTCCTCGCCCTCACCTCCACCGCGGCCCGCGCGGACGACTTCGGCCTATTTCCGGCTTTAGAATTGGGCCAGATCGCCTCGGGGGGTTCGGGCTGCCCCGGCGGAAATACCGTCCGAGCCGCGTATGACTCCGTGACCGGGGCGGTGAACGTCCAGTTCCTCAGTTTTCGTCCAGAAGCCACCTCGCGCGACCCGGGCCTCAAGCGCCAGTCCTGCAACCTGGCTCTGCCGATGACCCCTCCCGCCGGATATGCCGTGCAGATCGTCGACGTTGCGATGCCGATATCGACCCTCCTTGAGCAGGGCACGACTAGCCAAGCTCATCTGGAGGCCTTTCTGGCGGGTTCGACGGGACCCCAAGATAGCCAGAACTTCGAATCCCCTTCCGGTACCGTGATCAAGCGCACAGCCCTGGGCGGGCACGTGGGCACCACTTCGGGTTGCGGCGAGTCAGTCAACGTGCGCCTGAACGCTTCGTCCCAAGCTTCGAACTCAGCTGATCCAACCGCATACGCTGCCATCGCCATCCGAAGCGCCCAGCTCCATCTGTCCTTCATCCCCTGCTCCCCGTAAACCCCACAGCCGCCGGCAGGACAGGGGCTCGGGACACGATTCCCGGCCCGTGTCCCACCGAGTGTGCTCTTTTGGAACACAGTGCTCCAACTCGAAATCACGCCTTCCCCACAAGTTCGAGGTATAAGCCCCCACGGAGGTTGTCCCATGTCCAACGGACAAGCCGCGATCACGCGGGTCCTGAATGAAGCGTTCATGGAAGCGAAAATGAGAAACCCGGCTTTCTCGCTGCGCGCTTTCGCCCGCCGAGTCCAGCTCCCGCCCTCCGCAGTCTCGGAAGTCCTCAACGGTAAGCGCCGCGTTTCACGGAAGGTCGCTCAGAAAGTCGTCGTGAACCTCGGGTTGAACCCCAAGGAATCGAAAGCCATTCTCGACCTGTTTCCCGAGAAGTCGGAAAAAGGAGTCGCCGCCGCCGATGCTGCCAGCTCGGCTGAGTTCCTCCAGCTTTCGATGGACCACTTTCGATTGATCGCGGACTGGTACCACTACGCGGTGCTTTCCCTCGTGGAGACCGAGGACTTTCAAAGTGACTGCGCCTGGATCTCCGCACGCCTCGGAGTCCGACTCACCGATATCGAAGGCGCGGTCGAGCGCTTGATCCGCCTCAACCTCCTCCGTCGCCTCCCCTCCGGAAAATTCCGGGGCACCGGACACCCGATCCATTCGACGGATGAAATCGTCAGCACCGCCCTTCGCAAGCACCATGCGCAGAACCTGGAACTCGCTCGTTTGTCCTTGGAGCGCGATTCGATGGAGGACCGCGATTTCACTTCGGTGACTATGGCCGTGGACCCCAGAAAGCTTCTGGAGGCCAAGAAAATGATCCGGGATTTTCGCGACCGTCTTTGCGCTTATCTCGAAAGTGGCCGAAAACACGAAGTCTACACTCTCCATTTCTCCCTTTTCCCCCTGACCTCGATCCAAAGGAGCTCCTCATGAACCGCTTGAACTTGGCCCTCCTCTCGGCACTGACCAGCTTGGCTCTGATGCCTTCACCCGCCTGGTGCGGGAACGTGGCAGGAAACGGCGGCGACCACACTCGCGCGATGTTCATCAAAATGGGCACCGCAGTGATCGACTACCTGAGCACCACTCAAGAGGGGCAGGCAGTCGTCAACCTGAACCAACTGAACCTAGGCCGGCTGTCGGGCTCGCTCGATGCCGAAAAGATCCTCGTCGTGGAAGGCTCTTTGGTCGATTGGGGCGGATCAGCTGCCGATGCCACCGGTATTCCCGACAAAATCACCCTCCGCAAGGAAGTGTGGATGGACCACTTCGAAAAGCAACGGGACGTCTACTACCTAGTGTTTCACGAGATGCTGCGCTCCGCCTCCTACATCGACGACAGCTACATCATCTCCAAGGCGCTCAATCCCTTTCCTGTCGCCAAACAGGTCATGACTCGGATCACCCCCCTGGTTCCACTTGTGGGAGACGATTTAATCTCTCCCTACATCAAAGCCGGATCGATCGCGATGGGTGGGACGGGTTGCCCGAACGGCAAGCTCGGGACTTCGGCTGACTTTGATTCTGAACGCAACATCCTGGATGTGAGTTTCCTCAACTACGTCGCGAAATCCGGAGTGAACGGCCTCACCCTGGATCGTAAAGCCTGCCAGTTCTCGATTCCGGTCGCGCTGCCGACCGGCAAGCGCCTCGTGGTCACCCAAATGGACGTGGTGGGCCAAGCCGATCTCGCCCCAGGAGCGACAGCTTCGATCCGGAGCGAGGCTTTCTTGGGCGGTACGACCGAGACGCCTCACGTTCGACCCGTAGTCCCCACCTCCACCGACCGCCTGACGGGACGCGTGCTCATCCGCCGTACCGACGTCCTGCGCTCCCGTTGCGGTGGATCCGACCTGATTCGATTCAACACTTCCATCGACTTGAGCTCCGGGGTCGCACCGGATGCGATTCCGAATTTGATCGGCACCGAAAGGATCTCTCTCTACTTCCGCCTCGAAAGCTGCTGATAGGAAATCCACCATGAGAAAAAAAACCTGTTTCACATCCGCTATCTTGGGTCTGTTGACGCTAACGGTCGCATGGGGCGAAGTCTTCGCCGCTGAAGGACTTCCCGCGGGATACACGGTTTTCCCAATCGTGAGTCTGCGTTTTCTCAGGGCAGGAAGGGATCCGGGTCTGAGGCAAGTCCCTCTTAACGACGACGCGGACCTGGTCACCAACGGTACCTTCTACAACAACGAAAGCACTCTCGAGCCCGTCGGCACTTTGATCCAGAATCGGGAAATCGTCGACTCCGGCTACTCCAAGACCCGACAACGAGGCGGCGTGGCAGTGCTCGAGGACGGAAAAATCATCGTTTGCCAGCAGGAGGGTTTCAGTTTGGGCGAGATCCAAGGCGCGTGCGCTCCGGGCTTGGCTGGGCTCCAGCATTTCATGGGTGGGGGCGCGCTCCTGCTCTTGAAGGGTCAAAAAGTTTCGCAGGAGAACCTTTCGGACCTCCAGAAGTTCGATCAAGGTGGAAATGGAATCGATGCGGAGCAATTTCGCAACACGAGCCACACCCTAGTCGCCACGCGGGCGAACCAGGCGTATATCGTGCTCGCGATCGGAAAAACCGGCGCGACGATGAGAGACGACTTTTTCGCCGCAGGGTTCAGCGCCGTCGTGAAGTTCGACGGAGGGAGCGGGTTTTATGCAAGAAACCGGGACCGCTCCTTTGGAAGCGGCTCAAATCCAACCGGCCTGCTCGCCAAGATCAAGCACTGAGCGGGTCGGTTCCGGACTCAGCCGAACAGGGTCAGGAACTCATCCCAATGATTGCGCAGCTTCCCTTTCAAGCGGAGGATCGCCTGAGTGTGGAGCTGGCTCACCCGGGACTCGGTCACGTCCAAGACTCGGCCGATCTCCTTGAGATTGAGATCCTCATAATAGTAGAGCGAAAGCACGAGGCGCTGTTTCTCAGGGAGATCACGGATGGCCTCCGCGATCATCTTTTTGACTGCAGCCACGTTCACTTCGCTGAAAGGAGTGGGTGTTCGTGAGCCGTTGTCGCCAAAACCATGCAGGGTGCGTTTGTCGGCTTTCGAGAAACTCGACAAGTCGTCGTAGGAAAGGAGCGACACGCTCCTCACCTGGTTGAGCATGTCGTGGTACTCCTCCTGCGAAAGACTGAGCGCCTCGCAGACCTCCTCGTCGGTGGCCTGGCGTCCCTTGGTCTGTTCGATCTTGGCGTAGCAGCGCTCAAGCTGCTTGGCCTTCTCGCGGACCGAACGCGGCACCCAGTCCTGGGCACGAAGTTCGTCGAGGATCGCGCCGCGGATGCGGAACTCGGCATAGGTCTTGAACTTGTTGTCCCTCGAGCAATCGTACTTGTCGATCGCGTCCATGAGACCGATCACTCCGGAGGAGATCAAGTCGTCGAGTTCGATGTTCGCGGGTAATCGTGCCGCGATCTTCTGCGCGATGTACTTGATGAGCGGAGCATACTCCACGATCAATTTGTCGCGAGAGCTGTTGGTCGGCGAGAAGTCCTCTTTCACGAGGGCGTTGGTCTGGACGGATTCCCGCTCCAGCTCCTCCGCGATCTCCTTTTGGAGTGCAGCCTCCTCCTTGGCAGCGTCTTCGGCAGCCTTCGCTTCGATCGCGGCTGCCTCGACTTCCGCGGGAGCAGCCTTGGCGCCTCTGGCCTTGGCTACACCCTTGGCGGATGCGGTGCGTACCGTCTTCCGATCGTCCGGAGCGGTCTCCGCTGCCTTCCCTTCGGAAACGTCGGTTTCACCGGCCTTGCCTTTGGCGGCAGGCTTGGCGTTCTTCGATGCACCGGACCGCGCTGCGTCCCGATATTTCTGAATCCCCTGGTTCAAGCTCATACCTTTACCTCGCCAAGTAGGGCTCGCCAGAACCCTGCTGTATTCCCAGGCGCCACATGCCCCGGTTCTTCCTGAATCCGACTGAGCCCCGCCTTGGTGACGAGTGCATCCATGCCTTCAAACCAAGTAGAAACGATCCGCTTCGCCAACAGCTCCAGACATTTCGAAGCGGGTGCGTTCCTATCCAAGTCTAACAGGATTTTTCGTTTCATCACCGACTGGATGATTTTTTCATCTCGTCCGATGTGCCCGAGGTAATCGAGCCGAACGTCAAGAAACCGCGCGGCGATATCCTTGAGTTTTTGAAACGTCGCTTGCCCTTCCCGACCATCCGCCACCTGATTGACGACCACTCCGAACTGTGAAACCCGCGATTCCCGCCTCAGGCACTTGATCAGGCCGTACCCATCGGCCAGCGAAGTCGGCTCGGGAGTGAGCACGACAAGGCTGTGATAGAGCGGACTGTGCAAGGATAAGACACTGTCCGAAATCCCCGCACCGGCGTCGATCAGGATGACATCCATCTCCCAAGGGCAATTCTCGAGCTGGGCCAGCAGCTTTTCGCGCGAGGAGTCGCCCGAGCGTCGGGTGCTCAGGAACCCGCTCGAGGAGGGCAGGAGCCAAAGGTTGGGCTCCACCCCCACAATCGCATCCTGAATCTGCGCTTCGCCCGCGATGACTTGCTCCAAGGTCGCCTCGGCTTGCACTCCGTAGAGGATGTCGAGGTTGGCGAGTCCGAAATCGCCATCAACGACGAGCACTCGGAGGCCGGAACGGGCAAAGTGGGCTGCGAGGTTCGAGACGATGCAGCTCTTCCCCACTCCACCTTTCCCGCTCGCGATGGTCATCACGTGCGCCGGTAGGCGCGGGGCGAGCGTCGCACCTTCGCCGCTCCGGACTTGGGTGCTGCGATCATTCATCATTTTCCTGAGGGTATCCGCTTGATCCATGTTTATTCAGGTCCCGGTTTAAAGATCGAGGATGAGGGCCGCTATCCGTTCCTTCGAGGCTTCTTCAATGTCCTCTGGAACGCGTTGGCCGGTTGTGAAATAGAGCAGTGGCAGTTTGGTTTTCTGGGAAACGTTGTAGATCGATCCGAAAGTCGTGGCCTCGTCGAGCTTCGATATGATCACCCCTTGAGGAAGGAAAATCGCGAATCTCTGCGCCATATCGTAGAGCTCGGCGTCCCGGGTGGTGGCGGAAAGGACAAGATGAGTCTGGAGATTCGGCACCGCTTTCAGCATCGCCTCCATCTCCTTCAGTGAGCCCGGGTCCTTCTGGGAGCGACCCGTCGTATCCACGATCACCACGTCCAGGCTCTTGAAGTCGGCCACCGCGGAACGCAGGTCTTCGACGGAACTCGCCGATCGGAAAGGGACGTTGAGGATCTTGGCATAAGTGGCGAGCTGATCGAATGCGGCGACCTTGTAGCTGTCGAGATTGATCAAGCCGACTTTGAGACTGCGTCTGAGGAGCGCCTCCGATGCCATCTTGGCGATCGTAGTGGTCTTGCCGACCCCGGTCGGGCCGACGAGGGCGATCACGACCGGACCTAGGGTCGATCCCGTCTTGGCTCGCGGTTCGATCCCTGAGATCGGAGCCATGACTTCAGCGCTCTCCATCAGTTCGGCAGCGATTTGGTCGCACACGTCGTCCGGATTGACCGCTCCCCCCTCGCCGAGCTCGAATCCGACCTTACGAATGAGGGGCAACGCAAACCGCTTATCGACCCCATTGAGCACCAGTTGCTCGAAGCCGTCTTGGAGTGCGGGAGCGAGTCCGGGTGCCTGGCCGGTGTTCATCGCAGGATGAATCGCAGAAGCCCCGCCTCCATTCAGGTCATCCTGTGCGCCCTTGATCTCCTCGATCATCCGCTTGAGATGCCGGACTTCCTCCTCGATGGTCATGCCGCTGAACCCTAGCGGCGCTTTTTCCGCTCCCGTCGGCATGTAAGGAGCGGCGGCTTGCGCAGCGCGGGCTTGAAGCGTGGCTCTCGCTTGGAGCGTCGCTTTGGCCATCTGGGCCTGCTTGCCATTGGCAGCCGGACGATCCTCGTCATCGATGTCGGCATAGCGAGTGACGGTGATGGGCTTTTGTACGTTGCGCGACACTTCGACGCGATCCTTGGTTTGGCTCAGTGTCTGCCTCAAATGACGATCCATGTACTTGTCGTAGACGTCGGCCTGCCGCTCGGCAGGGAGGTCCTGAATCTGTCGGCGGCTCTCTTCGGGAAGCCGCTTGTCGGTAAAGCCCTTCTTTTGCATCGAGCGTTCGGAGACCGCAGCGGTCACTTCAACCGAGCCCTTGGACATCAGCCCGAAGCCCTTCTTGTTTTTCTTCGTCTGGAGTATGATCGCCTCCGGACCGAGTTCGCGCTTGATGTTCTCCAGCGCCTCTTGGATGGTCGGCGCTTCGAATTTCTTAACTTGCATACGATACCCTCACGGTTCCGAAAGACTTTACGGAGACATTGGAAGTGATTTCGTTGTGCGACAGCACCACGACGTTTGGAATGAAACGGTCGATCAAGGTCTTGAGATGCGCGCGGATCAGCGGAGAGCACAGGATGATCGCCTGACTCGACTCCGAAGCCAGCGCGGCCGCCTGTTCGTTCAGACTCCCCACCAACTTCCGAACGAAGTCGGGCTCAAGCGAAAGTTGCTGCCCTTGATCGGTCTGGATGATGCCGCCCGCGATGGTCTCCTCGATTGTCCGATCGAGCGTGAGCAAATTGATCTGTCCATCCGAACCTACGAGCTTCTTCGTGATCGTGCGGGCCAAAGCGGTGCGGACATGCTCCGTCAAGATGGCGGGGTCCTTCTGATACGGAGCATGATCGGCTAGGGCCTCGAGGATGGTTCTCATGTCCCGGACGGACACGTTCTCCTTGAGCAAGTTCTTGAGGACTTTGAGGACTACTCCCACGGTCAGCATGCCCGGAATCAGGTCTTCGATGACTTTCGGCGCGGTCTGCTTGAAGGTGTCTAGGATCCCCTGGAGTTCCTGGCGACCTAACAACTCCGAGCAGTTCTGGCGGATCAATTCGGTGAGATGGGTTGCGATGACCGTCGAGAGATCGACCACTGTATAGCCCGAGAAGGTCGCTTCTTCCTTCTGGCGAGGGGTGATCCACATCGCGTCGAGACCGAAGGCTGGCTCCTTGGTTGAGATCCCGTTGATCGGGTCCGAGACGTTGCCGGGATCCATGGCCAGCAAGTGACCGACCATCAAGGAGCCACTCCCGATCTGAACTCCTTTGAGAAGAAGTTGGTAGTCACCCGGTTTCAGTTCCAAGTTATCGCGGATCCGCAAAGGCGGCACGATGATGCCCAAGTCCATCGCGAACTGCTTTCGGATGTTCGAGATTCGCTCGAGCAGATCTCCGTTCTGGTCTGCATCCACGATGTTGATCAACCCGTAGCCCACTTCTAGCTCCAGGAGATCGACGTTGAGGAGGTTCTCAAGCTTCTCGGGAGCCGGTTTGGCCTTTTCGCTGGCATCCGACTTGATTTTTGCGGCGGCGTCCACCTTGCGGGTTTTAGTGATCTGATAGGCCAATGCCCCCAATGCACCGCTCAACGTTAAGAACGGAAAAGTCGGGAGCCCGGGCACGAGAGCCATGAAGCCCATCACTCCTGAAGCCGCGAAAATGGCCTTGGGTTGCTGGACCAACTGGCGGGTGAACTCCTGACTGTACTCCTTGGTCGAGGCAGTGCGGGTCACGATGATACCTGCAGCGGTCGAAACGATCAGGGCCGGGATCTGGGTGACGAGACCATCGCCGATCGTCAGGAGGGTGAAAGTCCGCGCGGCCTCGGCTATATCCATCCCCTGCTGAAGCGTCCCAATGAGGATGCCACCGACGATGTTCACGATGACGATCAGAATTCCAGCGACTGCGTCTCCGCGGACGAACTTGGACGCTCCGTCCATGGCTCCGTAGAAGTCTGCCTCGCGAGCGATATCCGCACGACGGTTTCGCGCGGCCTCCTCGTTGATCACTCCGGCATTGAGCTCGGCGTCGATCGCCATCTGCTTGCCTGGCATCGCGTCCAAAGTGAATCGGGCGGCGACTTCAGCCACGCGGCCGGAACCCTTGGTGATGACAATGAAATTGATAATGATCAGAATCGTGAACACGACCGCACCCACCGCGAAATTGCCGCCTACGACGAACTCGCCGAAAGAGTGGATGACCGATCCAGCGGCCTGCGTGCCCATCTCGCCTCCACGAAGCAGGATGGCTCGGGTCGTCGCCACGTTCAATGAGAGGCGAAAAAGCGTGATGATCAGAAGCAGCGAAGGGAAAACGCTGAAATCCAGCGCCCGAGTCGCGTAGACCGAGGTCAGCAGCATCACGATCGAGATCGCGATTCCGAGACTCAGCATCAGATCGATCGCGAAACCCGGCATCGGAACAATCATCACGGCCATGATTCCCACAAGGCCGACTGCCATGAAGAGATCCGAATTTTTGGTCAATCGGTTCATGAATGTATTCATACGCCCCTATTCTTCAAACGATAGACGTGAGCCAGGACCTCGGCGACCGCTTGATAGAGCGCCCGAGGGATAGCCTGGTTGATCTTGACAGTCTTAAAAATCGTCCGCGCCAACGGGACGTTCTCGACCAGCGGAATTCCCGCGTCGGAAGCGATCTTCTTGATTTTCTGGGCCATGAAGTCGGCACCTTTCGCCACGACTTTTGGCGCCGCCATCTTGTCCTTGTCATAGACGATGGCAATAGCGATGTGCGTGGGGTTCGTGATGATCACATCGGCCTTCTTCACCGCTTGCATCATTCGACGGCGCGCGATCTCACGTTGCACGGCGCGAATCCGAGCCTTAATCGCGGGATCTCCCTCGCGCTCCTTGAATTCCTGCTTCGCTTCTTGTTTGGTCAAGCGGAGTTGTTTGTTGTACTCGCGCCGGTTCAGGATGAAGTCAATGATCCCGAAAAGAAGCAGCACCAGCATGACCGGGAGCGCCAGTCCCTGAGCGATGCGCCCGTAGGCAGTGAACTGGGTCACGGGCTCCGAGTTCATGGCCTCGGGTGATCCGAGGATCTCCTTCTTGATCGAGAAGTAGACGACCGCGAATATCGCGAGCGCCTTGATCAGGATGACACCCACATCCTGGAAGTGGCGCATCGAAAGCAGGCGCTGAAGGCCGCTCAACGGATTGATCTTGTTGGCATCGGGCTGGATCGGCTCCCAGGAGAAGATGCTCCCGATCTGAGCGAAGCTGCCGAGCGCCCCGCAGACGAAACCCGCGCCCGCGATCGGAAGTACGATCGAGGCACCCAGTTTCAAGGCCTGACTCATGTAATTGCCAAGTACCCCGCTCTTGTTGAAATCAGTCTTGGCGATAATGTCCGCATGGAAGATCTCCCTCATGAACTCAGCCATCTGGCCTGCGAATTGGGGAGACATCGCGAAAGTCACCAGGACTGCTGCCGCAGTGGCCGCAAGTGCGGTCAGCTCTTTGCTCTGGGAGACTTGGCCCTTGCGCCTAAAATCCTCCAGCCGATGCTGGGAGATTTCTTCCGACAAGTCTTCTGTGTCGCGATCCTGACCGTTTTCAGCCACGGTTCACCATCGCGTTCATCATGATGTGCATCCAGTCGCCCATGCGCTCGAAGATCACTCCACAGGCCGATCCGAAGTGCGGAACCGACAAGAACATCACGACCAGACCCACCAACGAGGTGACGGTCATCGAAAGCGCAAAGATGTTCAAGCTCGGAACTGCCTTGGCCATGACCCCGAAGGCCATGTTGACCGCGAAGATCGAGACCGCTACCGGTGCGGCAATCTGCATTCCGAACAAGATCACTTGCCCCGTCAGATCGATCAATTTTTGGCTGAAAACAGCCCCGAAGCTAGCTTTGCCTAAGCCGACGATCTGATAGCTCTCCAAAGCCGCACGGAGCATCAGATGATGGCCATCCAACGCCAGGAACATCAACATGGCGATCGCCATTTGGATCTCGGCCACCACTTGGCTCTGCGACTCTTGGTGGGGATCATACTGGCTGGCCATCGCAAAGCCCATGAAGTTACCGGCGAGATTGGATCCGAAATGGATGGCGTCGAAGCAGAGCTTGCCGGTGTACCCGAGTACGAAGCCGAAAAGTGCCTCGAGGGTCACTGTGCCCAGGATTCCGCCGGGAGTGGCGCCCCAGACGATCGCTTCGCCGGGATTGACCTCGCCGCGGGCAACCAACGCAGGAAACAAAGCCAACGTCACCGCAAGCGAAAAAAGGACCTTCGCCGGAGCAGGAACGAATCGGTCGCCCGTAATTGGCAGCACTGTGATCAGGACGCTGAAGCGCACCAGGATCGCGAAAAAACTGAGCAGCTCTTCGGGGGCGAAGTTAAACAAGTTCATTTACCTGACCAAGTCTCCCGCCGTTCCCAGGACCTGGGTCGCGTACTGCGTGAGCGTTTCGAGCATCCATGGAGCCATCACCGCCAAAACGACGATGACTGCGATCATTTTCGGGATGAATGTCAAAGTGCTCTCGTTGATCTGGGTCACTGCTTGAAGAATGCTGACCACGAGACCGATCAAGAGCGCTGCTGCGAGCATGGGCCCGGCCAACATGATCGTGACCTTGATTGCTTCGGTTCCAATGCTCATCACCATGTCTTCGTTCATAGGTCTCCTTATCCGAAGCTCTTGACCAGGCTGCCAACCACCAGTTCCCAGCCATCCACCAGGACGAACAACAGTAATTTGAACGGAAGCGAGATGACGACCGGCGGAAGCATCATCATGCCCATCGCCATGAGGACGCTCGCCACCACCATGTCCAGCACCAGGAAAGGCAAATAAAGCATGAAGCCAATCTGGAACGCGGTCTTGAGCTCACTGATCACGAACGAAGGAACTAGGACGTAAGTGGGCACATCCGCGCGATTCTTCGGCTTGGCCTCTTTCGAGAGTCCGAGGAACAACTCGAGATCCTTTTCACGGACCTGGTTGAACATGAACTCGCGAAGCGGGGCCTCGCCCCGTTGGAATGCGGTGCTTTGGTCGATCTTCTCCGAAAGATAGGGTTCTACCGCGTTCGCGGAAATCTGCTTGAAAGTCGGAGCCATGATGAAAAAGGAAAGAAAGAGCGAAAGCCCGACAATGAGCTGGTTGGGTGGCATCTGCTGGGTACCTAAGGCTTGCCGAAGGAAACTCAGTACGACCACGATGCGGGTGAAGCTCGTCATCATGATCAGGATCGCCGGGGCCAAAGACAGCACCGTCAGCATCATCACGATGCGAAGCACGCTCACCAAATCCGAAGGCTTCTGGGATTGGGCGAATGACATGCTCAGACTGGGAAGCGTAAGCCCAGAAGTCCCGGGAACGAAGGATCCTCCCGCACCACCATCAGCGGCATAGCCCCCTCGCGAGACCAGCAAGACCACCAGTCCGGTCAAAGCCGCTAGGGTCAGGGTGGCGCCCGCCAGGGAACGGCCGGAAGGCGGATGCAAACTCCTCACAGCTGTTTCATTCCTTCCACTCGGCTCTTGATCTGGTCGCGCACGCTCGGCTTCGCACGCTCGGCGGTCAACAGATCTGAAAAAACCGGCTTTCCGGCGGCCGAAGCTGATGCGGAGTAACCTCCGAACGAAGGCCCTCCCCCGGAGGTGGCTCCTGCACCCTGCCTGATTGAAGCCGCTCCTGCAGCCGCTTTAGCGACTTTCGCGGTAAAGGTTTCTGGGGCGCTCTTGCGGTCGACACCCATGATAAAATCCTCGAGGTCCAGGTTTCCCATCTGTTCGGCGATCGCCGCTTCGGCGTTTGCCCCGCCTTCGAGAGTCCCGGCGCCGCGGTCCGGCAATTGGGCGATCAGGTTGATCGCTTCATTGGTGATCCCGAGAACCATGAGTTTCGTACCAACCCGAACCACGGCGATACTCTTCTTCGGTCCGAGGTAGTGGGTGGCGACGACATCGATCATCTTCTCCTTCTGGCCCAATCCTGCACGGAAGAATTTTCCGACGAGGCCACTCAGCCGGCGAGGGTTCGAACTTCCGTTTGCCCGGACTCGCTTGAGAAGGAGGGCCAGGGCGCCGAAGGCACCCAGGGTCAAGATCAACATTCCGAAGGTCTTGGCCAAACTCGGACCGGGCTTGCCTCCCGCGATCGAGAGTAGCTTTTCATTTTCGCGATCTCTGCCAGAATCGCGGGACGCCGATTTCGACTCTCCACTCTTGATGACTTTCTCGAGAAGGATCTTTTCGTCGTCGCTCATGCGGCCGGGCGCGGTCTGAACCTTGATCTCGTCAGTAGTCGTCGCGCGAGCCGGCTCACGGCTTGGGGACTGCGCCGAAGCAGAGTCGCCCGCACCCTGCTGGGCCCGAGCAGCTTGGGCAGCATGGCTCTGGACTCGATCGGCAGGCTCGCTCAAGCGAATGCTGACGACTTTCCCTTCGATTTTTAACTGAATGCGGTCCTTGTAGTCCTCAGCCTTGCCCTTGACGCTCAAGCGGGTGCGTACGAGCTTCGGGGCGTACTGGTAGGCGAACACCTTGGTCAGATCCATCCCCTGCACTGAGAAGATCTTGGCCGGATAGACCGACACGTCGCTCAAGCTCAGTTGGATGATGTCGTTGAAGAACTCGGTCTTGATCTGCCCCTTCTGGATCTTGCCGTCGAACAGCAGGTCCAGTTGCGCGTTGTCGGTGACCTGGAGCTTCTTCAGCGCAGTGACCGCGCCCGCTTGAGGGGAGTAGGCTAGGAGGAGAAAGAGCGCGCCTGAGATTTTCGTGATGAGCTTCATGCTACACCGCATTCCGTTTTCCGTGACATCCTGTCACTGGTTCTCATTGTCCTGAAGCCGGCCCTTCGAGTCCAAGCAGGGCCGGCTGTGCACTACTTCAATTGTTCGATGCGCTCGACGGGCGAAATGATGTCGGTCAGGCGGATACCGAATTTTTCGTTCACCACGACCACTTCACCGCGGGCGATCAGTTTCTCGTTGACGAGAACCTCCAATGGCTCACCCGCGAATTTAGAGAGTTCGACCACGGATCCCTGCGATAGCTGAAGGATCTCCCGAATCGCCATCCGAGACCGTCCGAGCTCGACCGTGACGGTGAGCGGGATGTCCAAGATGAAGTCGAGCGACTGAACACCCATTCCCCCGCTTCGTCCCGCATCTCCGTTTCCTCCCGCACCAGCTCCCTGACCCGCGAAGCCGGCTCCGCCGCCCGCGCCCATCGACTCGGCCTGCGAGCCCGCCGCGGCGAGTGCCTGGTTCATATCCCCCATGTCGACGTCGTTCATCATCATGATCAATCCTCCTCGATGACTTTGGTGATCTGCACTGCGCGGTTACCGCGCGAAACCCCGAAGAAACATTTGAACTTGGGTACGCCTTCGACTCGAATATCGAGTTCTCCATCCGCATCCTGGCTGAGCGGAATGATGTCGCCGACGCTCAAGTTGACCAAATCCCCGACCGTGATCTGGGTCTGGCCGAGGTTCACGCCCACTGCGACTTCCGTCGCCTTGAGATGGTCCTCGATCCGGGTCGACCACTCCTTGTCGTGACGATCGGTCTCGGTCTGGAAGGATGCGTTGAGTTTGCCCTTGATCGGCTCGATGGTCGAGTAAGGGAGGACCAAGACGATCGTTCCGCTGGCGTTCTCGAGTTCGACTTCGAAAGTGGTTGATATGATGACTTCCGAAGGAGGGACCACGCCGACAAACTGGGGATTCACTTCGGTGCGGATGAAGGAGATATCGGTCTTGTGCACGGGAGCCCAGGCGTCTTCAAGATCCTTGATCCCGAGATCCATCACTTTCTTCATGATGGAGAGCTCGATCCGGGTGAATTCCTTGCCTTCGATCTTGGTGTAGGGCCGATCCGTTCCTCCGAAGTAGCTGTCAACTAGGGCATAGGTCAGTTTGGTCTCGAATACCAGAAGCGCGGGGCCGCGCAGGCTCTCGAAGCGCATGATGCACATGCAGCTCGGGATTGGGAGCGTATTGACGAACTCGCCAAACTTCAAGAGGTCGGTCGAAATGATCGAGATCGATGCGATTTTCCGCAAAGAGTTCGACAACGACATCCGAAACAGCCGGATGAAGCGCTCGTAGATGATGTCGAGCGTCGGCATGCGCCCGCGGATGACGCGGTCTTGATTGGTGAGGTCGTACGGAGTGATCTCGGCGTCGCTCATCCCGACCGATCCACCGCCACCACCGCCCCCCGAGTTCGCTGGCGCGCCGCCGGCGTTTAGGTCTGCGCTTCCGTCGGACACCGCGCTCAGGAGCGCGTCGACTTCCGATTGTGTAAGAACCTGGTTCATATCCCCCGCCCCTCCATGGGCAGCAGACTAACTGCTGACTGCGAAACCCGTGAAAAAGACCCCTTTGACCTTGCCGCTGACCATGAAACTATTGAGCGCGTTACGGATCTCTTCCTTGATGTAGTCCCGACCCTCAGCTGTGGCCAAATCCGCGGGACGCTTGCTGTTGAAGAGATCGATGATCGCGTTGCGGACCTGCGGCATCTTCTGTGTGACCTCACTTTCGGCATCCGCCGTCGGAACCTCGATCGAGATATTCACGCGTACGAATTTCGGGTTCACTGTTCCAGGAGTCGAGAGGTTCACCGTGAACTGATCCAGGGTCAGCATCTTGCCGAAATTGCCAATCGGCTTCTTCGCTTCGCCCGCTCCGCCATGCTCTCCACCACTGCCATGTTCGCCCCCGCCGTGCTCTCCACTGCCCCCGTGCTCGCCGCCCTCTTCCTTGGCTCCGCCATGAGCGGAAGCACCTTCGGCGACGATGTCTTCGACCTTGGGCTTTTTCGAGTCCCGATTGAACGAGATCATGAGGACCGCGACGATTCCGAGGGTCGCGAGCAGATTCACCCCGCTGATGATCATCACGAGCTTGCCGCCACCACCGCTGCTCGATCCACCGCTGGGTGGGGTCTGTTCCGTGCTTGCTTCAGCCATATCCCGGGGAACCCTCCTGGTCCCAATCCCTATTTTGATATGCGAAGACACAAATAGGCAAGTTTCGGATCGGCTGAAAAGTGCGGAAAATACGGCAAAAAATGGAAATCGGCAAGTTTCCAACGGTCCGGTGGGCAACATGCTCCACCATGCCCTGGGAACCCGGCAGAAGTGAGTCGTCGCTGCCAATCGATTGGCGAACGGAGTGACGATACGACCCCACTTTTCCCGATTTTTAACTATGTCTGCCGCCGAACACACCGTGATAGTGGGAGGCGCCGCCATGTATCCGAGCAAGGACATCATCGTCAACGCCATCGACTCCAAGAACCACACGACGTTGGTGGCTGCCGTCAAAGCCGCCGATTTACAGATCAAAGCAGGCAAAGACAAAGCGATGGTGACAGGGGCGGGCCTTTTTACTGGCGAATTGAGGCGGATGTTAATGCCTCCATAAATTCCACCTCGGAGGTAGACCTTGATCCATCCGATCCTGACCATTTCTGCCGTGCTGGTCTTCGCTGCTCCCCCTTCCGCATTCGCGGGTGCCGCCCATTGCGGCAATCAGCGCTCCAGCGCCTTGAAAAGTTCGATGGCGAGTGCAGCACCCAAGGCGGAACCATCCGTGACGACGGTCAACAGATGAGCGCTAACCCGCACTACGTCCAACAGCGAAGCTGCGAAAGCCGGTACTTCCCATCCTGGAGCCCACTCCCGAACTGCTACGTCCAGATCTGGTGGCAGATCGACTCGTACGTCGAAGTGACCCACTCCTGAAATGGCTCGAACTAAGCAGTTCTTTTTCCTCATTCCAAAATTGACAGGGCTGCTTTCCTTGCGGAAAGCAGCCCTTTTAAGTCCCTGATTGGAGGGGTCAAGCGTAGGCGAGTTCACGGCTCACGCCGCCTGACTCAGTTCAGGAGCCTAGGATTCAAGTGCGCTTGAGCTGGAGAACTTCCTGCATCATTTCGTCGGCAGTCGAAATGACCTTCGAGTTCGCCTGGAAGTTCCTCTGAGCGGTCATCAGGTTGATGAACTCGTTGGCGATATCGGTGGTCGAGCTCTCGAGTGATTTCGATTGGAGTGTGCCTCGACCGCCACTGCCTGGAGCCCCGATCGTCGGTTGACCCGACAGACGGCTTTCGCGGAAGCGGTTCTGGCCCATTTTGAAGAGGCCCTCGTTATTCTCGAACTTCGCGATCGCGAGTTGGGCGAGGTTCATGTTCTGGCCATTCGAATAGATGGCCGAGAGCACGCCGTCGTCATTGAACGTCATGCCGGAGAGGGTTCCGGCGGTGTAACCATCCTGGATGGTTTTGTAGGCTTCGGAGTTCGTCCCATACTGGGTGACTTCCGTACCAGTCCCGCCCGTCGCTTTGTCAGAGCCGAAGTTGAATTCGATTTTTTGGTTCGGGAGAGCGCCCTTGTTGAAATTGAACTCGGACTTGTCGGTCCGCTGCTCAGCCAGGCGTCCATCCGTATCAAACTTGAGGGTACCCGCGGCTTGCTCGAGGAGCTGACCTGCTTTTCCGCCGTTGATCTCCTCACCTTTGGCCATCGCGCGCCAATGCCACTGCCCTTCCTCCTCCTTGTTGAAGTAGAGGGTTACGACGTGGGGAGTACCGGCCGAGTCGTACACGGTTGCTCCGGTGGCGAAATGGGAAGTCGAGTCCGGCTTCTCCGGATTGAACTTCATCAGCTTGTCCGCACGCAGGTCGAGGTTCATGAACAGATTCACTTTGGAGCTGCGTTTCGCGTCGATGACAGTCTTGTCGACGCTCACGTCGCCCATCTTCGAAGTCATCTTGCCGTTCTCGTCGGCCTGGAAACCCTGAACCCGAAGTCCATCCGAATTGATGAGTTTTCCGTCCTTGTCGAAACGAAGCGCGCCGGCACGGGTGAAGCTTTGGCCGTCGGCCCCTTTCAGGGTGAAAAATCCGTCCCCAGTGATCGCCAAGTCAGTGGGCGACTCGGATTGGGTGATCGAACCTTGGGAGAAAATGGAGGCGACCCCGGCAAGTTTCACGCCGCGACCGATCTGGTTGCCGCCCAACAGGCCTTTGAGTGACTTGGCGACGACGTCCTGGAACTCGGGACGCGAAGTCTTGAAACCAGTGGTGTTGGCGTTGGCGATGTTGTCACCGTAGATCGAAAGGGCTTCGCCCTGACCTTGAAGACCGGTGACGCCAGTGTACATCGAAGATAGAATACCCATACGGAAGGCGCCTCCATGCGCCGTTGTTTACGGTTCCACTCCTCAGTCATTCAGAGTGGATGAGCCTCCCGTAATGGGTCCGGCTCGGTTCATATTCAGCTCCGGTTCGGGGGCCCCTTCGCGACCCTTCCACCGTTCCCTACTCTCTCGACCGAAGCGGAGTCCGCTTTCGGAAGTTCGATCAGATGATCACTGCACCATCGATGTTCGTGAAGACGTTCCCTGCCAGGGAACCCCGGTCCATCGCCGTGATGACGGTCCGGTTCTTCACGCTCACGATCAAAGCCGCATCTTGGGTCAGGATCAACGTATCCTCGATCCCCTTTGCGGCCGCCTTGTCCACGGCGTCGTTGACCTTCGTCATCGTCACCGCGTCGAGCTTGATCTTTCGATCCGAAAGCCTCTGCGAAGCATGGGCCGAGAACTTGAGGGGCTCTTTCACCTTCCCCAGATCCGGACCACTTCCTTCGCTGAGCCCTTTCAACTCTCCCGGGCCCTTATCGATCGCTCGATCGAAGACCTGGTCGAATTCGCTCTTGGTTCCTTCCGACTTCCGATTGGCTTTCTCGGCTGCCCCGTCTCCCCCTCCGGTTTTCGGGAGGGATGTGACGTTCGGGTAGAGGAACGTTCCGTTTGCACTCATGACTTTTTCCTCCTTTCCGTCTTATCCATTCTCCTCATGTAAAAATTTCTTGCAATCGGCTTTGTTTGCCGACCACGCTCACTGATTCAAGCCGTTCGGGAAACCTTTGCCGGGATCGATCGTCTGTGAAGCTCCCTGAGCCTGACTTTCGGCTTCGGCGAGTGCACGAGTCTGGACCTCGGCCAACGCCTGATTGCGCTGGCTGTCGTAGCCCTGGAGCGCGCGCCGCGCGTCCCCGCTGATGGCCGAAGTATCGATCGACTCCGATCCTTCGCCTTTGCGGAAGCCGAAGAAATTAGAACGCCCGTTCTCGGCTTGCGGAACCGCCGGTGCTGCGCTTCCTGACCCCGGTCGAGCCGCCCCCTGCGCAAGCCCGGGAGGCGGCGAATTAGCTGGGGCCTCGACGTTTTCGCCATTCCGGGCGGCCATGCGCTCACGAGCCAGCGAAAGTGCGGTTTCATGCGGATCCGGACGACCGGAAACAGCCGCCAACGACTGGGCGCCGGGGAGGAGTCCCGCCGAATCGCTATCGATCCGCGAGACGCTGCTCATCGCGATTTTCTGAGGATTGGCAGGATCCCCGATCAGAAGGAGCGGCTCCTTGCCTTCGAAGCTCACGCCGACCACGCGGGCCTGACCCTTGGGATTGATCGCGATGTCGACGCCCTTGCCATCCTTCGCGTCGATCTTGTAGACGTAACTACCGCTCTTGGCCGGAAGCGTGTTGGCCTTGATCCCTTCCCAGACATAGCTCTGAGAACCTTTTTTCAGGGAACCGAGCTCCTTGGAGAACATCGTCTCGCCCGCGTCGTTGACGACGCTGACCGTGACTTGGGCGGCGTCTTTGGGAAGTTCGAAACCCAAAGTATCCTTGTTGCCTTCGGTGTGCGGGAACCTCTCCTTGTCGACTGTCACCACCTTGCCGATGAGGCCGGTCATCGCCAGCCGCTCGAGCGGCTGATTCTGGGTCGTCATCTTGCTCAGTTGGGAGTTCATGTTCTGGAGCTGCTCGACGCTTGCGTACTGCGCCATCTGCTGCGCCATCTGGTCCGCCTTGAAAGGGCTCGTGGGATCCTGATGCTGCATCTGGGTGACCATGATGCGCAGGAAGTCGTCTTTGCCGAGGGTCTTCTTGATTTCGCGCGGCTTCTCGGCCTTCACGCCGTATTCGGCTTGCATCTTCTTCCAGACGTCGCCGAAAGCCGGCGCAGTCGACGCGGTCTTCTGGTCTTTATTCTCGTTGAGAGGAGTGGCCGGACCCTGTCCGATCTCCACTCCTGCCAATGCAGGGTTCGCTGCCGCTTGCGAAGGACCTTTGACTCCCATCATGCCATCACATCCAATCTAGCGTTGATCCCGCCCAGCGACGACCGTGCGGCCTGTGCGCTGAGGCTTGCACCGCCCATCGATCCGGGTCGGGAAGAAAGGCCTTGGCCCGATCCACCGTCGGCGTCGAACCGAGTGGACCCTCCTCCTCCCCCGCCCCGACTGAAGTCACGGCCTTGGCCGAGGTCGAACCCCTGCGATTGGCGACCATCGAAGTTCTGGTTCAGGTTGGTATCCGTCCCGGCTTGCGCCACAGGTTGCCCGATGCTCACGTCAAAACGGCTCAAGTTGAGGTTTTGGCTGGAGAGGGACTCCTTCAGGTGGCCCAGGCTCTCTTCGATCACTTTGCGAGCGTGCTCGTCGGAAGCCTGGATCTGGAGTCCGACCTGGTTGCCTTCCGTCACGATCTTCAGATGGAGTTCACCCAAATTCTCCGGTTTCAGTCGGATGCGGATCTCGCCCATCCCTTTGCCACCCTGGGTGAAGCTGCGGATCTGCGAGGTCACATCGGTGAGCGACTCAGAGGACAACCGGGGTTGTGCCATCGCGCCCGTGGTCACATGCCCGGTCAGGGTCGCGACGTTGGCACCCGTACTCGAGCCGCTCGAATTCGGGCTACTGTTCAATGCGGCCCCCCCCAGGATCGCTGGGTCCGCAGTGGTGAAGTCGGAGGCCGCTTCCCCTTTTAGGCCATCGGATAATTTCGCTTTCGACCTCAAGGTCGGCTGCGAAATTCCGATGCGTTCTTCGACAAGGCCAGAACGCCCCGTTTTTCCGGGCGACATCCCGGACAACGCTTCCTTGAATGGATTCTGCGCGGGAGCCTGGCTGCCTTTGGCCAAATTCAAAGTCTCGATGAAGTCTCCCCCAGAAAACTGAGTGGCCCGCGACTGAGGCGCCTTCATACCTGAATCTTCGATGATCTCTCCGCCCATCTGAAACAGAAGCTGGGCCGGAATCCCTGCACCACTGTCGCTGCTCTCGTTCAATGACTGAGCGTCTCCAGCGGTAGGTTGTCCCTGTCCGTGAATTTGGGTTTGAGCCTGGATTTGTGCCAAGTTCGCTTCCACAGGGCGCATCCCCAGAAGAGCATTCAAGTCGATGGCTCCGGAGGGGCCCCCTGGATCTTGCATCGGAGGTGCACTATCCAAGAGACCTTTAAGCTCGAGATTACTTTTATCTCCGGGCTGGAAAACCCACGAAGAGTCCCAGGGCTTTGCTCCACCCATCGCTCCTGCGGTCCGCACGTTCACCAGTTGATTCTGGGTGATTCCGGGCTTGAGACCGGGCCCAGCCTGCAGGGACGCAGAGGACTTCGCGCCTACGGAGCTGTCCCCCGAGGTCGCCGCAACGAAGCGCGTTTGCATGCTCTGGAAAGCTTGAAGCATCGCGGGATCCACGTTCCCCTCGGACCCTCCCTTCGGAACAGCCAAGGGGGGACGATTGGATTTTTCTCCGCGGGCAGCTGGCAAGTCCTCAGGAGACTCGCCGACAACGCCAGGCGCTTCTACTCGTTTCGCTTCGGGCTGGGATACCGTCGCAACATCAGCAGTTGCCTGTCGGATCGCTCCCAGGAACTCCGCAGCGAAGTTCGCTTCGGACTCCGGATCGAGTGGAGAATCAGGTTCCTGCAGGCGCGGGCTGATTGGGCTGGGCTGCAGCTTGAGGTCCAACATGCTTTCCTCCTTTCGTAGAATTGAGATAACCGGTCATCGCTTCGGTCAACTGGGCGGATCTTCCTGGATCGAGCAGGTTCATGATCTTGGCGAGCTTGGGAGTCGCAAGCCGGGTCATCGCGACCACGGCAAGTGAATCATCCAGAGTGGTCATGAGCGCTGCGGCGCTTTTCGGATTCATCGTTTCGAGGGTTTCAACGAGTTTCGCGACCTTGTCCTCATTATCCTTCTTCAAACTTCCCTGTGCCTTTTCAACTCTGACGCGAAGATCTTCCAGCTTCTTGAATTCTTCATCCAAGGCGCGCTCTCGGCCCTTAAGCTCGCTCTCGCGGGCAAGGAGGTCCTTGGACTTCACATCGACTTCGGCCCGGCGCTGACGGAGATCCTCGATCGCGGCGGGATCGACGAGGCAGCCCCCTCCCCGATCGTCGCTCGAGGCTGATCGAGTGACTGGTGCCGCAGCTGCCTCCGGCTTCGACGAAGGCGGGATTCCGGTGGACGAAGGCGAGACCCCCGGACTGGGCGGCGCGCCCGTCTCAGCTTCGGCATTGAGAAGGGCTACACCCATCCCGGCCGAAACCGCGACCAACACCCAGGCCAATTTGGCGCGTTTCGCAGACTTCATGCGATCTCCTTGAGGCGGGCTCGCATGACCGAGAGGTCATCGGACTGCTTTTGCTCGTATTTGTTGCGGGCGATCCTGAATTCAGCGAAAGCTTTCTCGCGAAGCATCTCGATCATCCGCGTTTGGCGGCGCGATTGAAGGTAGATCCGCAATGCCTTCTCCACTCCCCGCTTGGCGCGCAGGATCGCCTGGTCTGCTTGGATGATCCGTTGTTTCGTGCCGGAGATGAAATCGTTCTCAAGTTGAAACGAAAGCACGCCGATCGTTCGATCAGCGAGATGCTCGCGACGCTCGAGAGAATCGCTCAAGCCCCCCTGGAGACGGGCCTTGTGGTCCTGAGCCGCCTTAAAGACCCCCTGGGCGATCGAGAGAAGGCGCAACGCCTCGTCTTCCCGACTCCTCCTGACCTTCTCCAGTGTTTCGAATTGAAAACGGAACTTCTTCATTCCTCATCAGTCTGACCGGGGCGGCGAAAGCTGAATAGACTGAATGTTTTGCCCCAATCAAACGGTCCAGCCCGGCAAAGTTTGCGCGAACAGTGGTCCTGGAGGCGTCACTCGCACGTCAGCCCGGAACTTCTTGCCGGCCCGAGCCCCACCCGTGGGCAATTTACCCCTGACCTACCCGATGGCTGAAGCGATCGGCGCGTACTTCCGCAGGGATCTCGCTCGAATCGCCAGTCAGGATTGCGCGGATCAACCACCGCGCGCAGAGGGGTGTCCAGAGCACGCCTTTGGAACCCAACCCATTCAAAATGGTGATTCCCGGGGCGACACCCTTCCCTCCCCCCACGCAGGGAAGATGGTCCCTCACATGGAGGCGCACTCCCGCCTGATGGGAGATCACGCGCACATCCGACTCTTCCGGATTTTCGAGCATTTCCCTCAGTGAGCGATCGAGCTTTTCACGCCCTTGAGCGGTCGGGGCTTCGTCCGAACTGTCAGCCGGAATCCGCTTGAAAGTAGCTGAAAGCCGGAACCGACCGCGGCCCTGAGGGATCAAAGCCATTTTCCGCTTCCAAATCCCGTCTTGGGGCAGCCTGTCGGCCTGCACTTCGAAGGTTTCCCCTTGGGTTCTTCCCCAGGGGGCCCTTGCAGCCCAGGATGGGCTCTCCAGGATGAACCGTCCGAGACAAAGAGCGATCCTATCGTAATTTTTTCCGGCGATGCTCCAACCCGAGGCGGGACCTTCAACAGAAGGGAGACTCTCGAGGGACTCGGGTTCAAAGAACCCTTCGCGCCACAATCCCAAATGCTGAAGATGCGCCCTTGTCCCATCCACCAATGCTCCGAGATCGAGCGCACCACCCGCAGTGCTGGAAACCCCTCCCGAATCTCGCCTCAACCCGGACGTTTGGTCCGGGGCAGGAAGTGAAGACCATGGAATTCCGTGCTCTGAGAAGGACTCCACCCTCTTTTCCCATCGTGCCCTCGACTCCTCGCCTTCAAAGAAAAATGACGTCGGGAGAGGCACCCAGACTTCGCGGCCGATCGAGCGCGAGATTTCGCGGTAGAGCGAATCGGCAGCCGCCAGGAACTCCATCCCCTTCCAATGAGGGGTGAAACGCGGACCGGATATCGGGTGGCAACTGCCCCCAGCGACCCGCGATGAGGCCCGAGGGTCGCGGGCGGGATCCGACATTACCTCAAAATCGATGCCGGAACGCAAAGCCTCCCAGGCGAGGCAGCTGCCGGCCAAGCCCTGGCCGACGATGAGCAGCTTCATACCAAGAAATAATGAAGAAGCGTCCCGCTGAGCGACAAGATGATCGCCCCGAAAATCGCGGCCCCCCAGGTCTCCACCACGAAACCCGGCAACACCACTGCGCAGATCCGGAGCACCATTCCGTTCACGACAAATGTGAAAAGCCCGAGAGTCAGGATGTTCAGGGGGAGCGTGAGAAAGATGAGAATGGGCCAGATGAGGACGTTGGCGATCCCGATGACGAAAGCCGCTGCCAGCGCGCTTCCAAAGCTCTTCACTTTGAATCCTCGTACCAGGTAAGCGGTGACCATCAAGGACAAAGCGGAAACCGCCCAATGCAGGAGCGTGTAGAAAAAACCGGTGGGTTCCATATTGCGTACCTCCGCAACGACCTTATCAGGTCCCGTTGAAAAGATCGCCTGATCCCTCACTCAGCGAGCTCAGAGGAGCGCTTCAGATGGAGCCATCCAGACATTCGATCAGCTCACGCAATCGGGGGGGTAGGTTCGGAGATGCCGCGCATGTTTCCCAAAGCTTAGCTGATTTGAGGCTGCCTGAGGTCCTGAAATCCTTGGATCGTTCGCCTCATTCCAGGCAGCTCCAACCACGTCGGATTCTGCGCCAGGAGCCTCAAAAAGACCACTGCGCCATCGGCCAGTGCAGGAGTGCGCCCGATTTCCCGAGCCAGTCCCTCGAGCACCGCGCCCGAGTATCCGGATTTTTTCCACTCCTCGCTCCGCTCCTTCAAGGAGTCGAACACCTGAGGTAGCGTTCCGGCCGCGTCCTTCTCCAGGCTCTAGGCGATGTAGGAGGCGGCCATTGAGTGTGCGATCAAACCCGAAGTCTTGAGGAACCGCCTTTGGATGGTCAGATTCAGCCCGGTGATCTCCACGCTTTCCCGTTTGATCTTGATCGCATCGGGCCGCTGCAGGAACTGCGCGCTCTTGAACAGCTCATAAGCCGTGACCCGCAGTCGAGCTTCGCCCTGCGCCTGCGCCGCATGCAACACGATAGCGGTCATGGTCTTGAAACGAGCGCTCGCGACTGGGCCGAGCCCGGCCATCACGCGAGCCACCGCGGCAGTCTCACCGGGTGAAACCCGCAAGGAGTGTTTTAAAACCTTGAAAATTCCGGGATCGAATTTGAGCCAGTGATCCGGAGGCAACAAGGACAGCACGGAGTCAACTTGAGACGTCGAGTTCCCGGCGTCCATGCGACCGATCAGGAGCCCGACTGCTTCCGCAGTGGGTACCGCTTCCGAGCGTAGGACCCAAATGGAGGCCCCGGTAACATTGCCCTGGGCGAAATTATCCCGGTGGAGCGAACCTCCGCTTCGGGAACCTTTCCAGCCATCCTCGAGGAGCGCATTAGCCGTCGCCCCGCCAAACCGACCTTTTCGGACCAGGAGCTTCAGGAGCGCTTGGTTCTCAGGCTTGCTCAGCCAATTTTTGCTCGTGAAGACACCGCTGTTCGCAACGGCACTCTCCAAGCCCGGTTGGATTCGCCGGCGAGCGATGGTTTGGAGGAACATCTGGCTCAACTCGGCTTGGAGGGCGGATGGCCAAGCGTTCGCGCCGACGATCAATACCTAGCGATAGATGCACCGTCCGAGCTTTCGACTGGATTGGCCAAGGCCTTACCCAGGACGCTCTTGACAGTCTCCGCCGCCCACTTCCTCGTGGCAGTATCAGTCCGCGATTCATGGAAAACCTCGAGCGCCGCTTCCAAGCCTAAAGGTTCTTGACCTGTTTTCGGCGAATCCGCTCGGAGCAAACCGAAGCGCCTACTCCTTGGAGGCACTTCACCTGGTTGAACCAGGGTCTCGATCGTCACTCCGGTCAGTTCCGAGAATTTGGCTTCCCATCGGTTCATCAATGTCCGGGCCCACTTCTCCTTGCCGCTCGCGGACAACCACGTCGGAGCTTGGTTTCCATGCAGCGGACCGAAAAGGACACTGAGATCCAAAGGCTTGATAGGACTGGGACTCCAGAGGCGGATCAACGAAGGTCGGATCGAGGCCTCGACGATCGTGGGATTGAGATAGGTGTCTCCGAAATCCCTCAGGACGATGCGTCCGGTCGGTTTCATGTCCGCGCCGAGTACCTCCAGGAAGTTCGGCCAAGGCGGCTCCCAATCGGGCTGCATACGCCTGCTCGAAGTAATCCTCCACTGAAGGCGCGGTCGTGCCATCCGGTAGCATCAAGCTGTTCTGCTCCGCGATTTGGACACCTGCCAGCTCATGGACGACGCTGAACCCCGGCATGTAGTAATGACCCGTCTCCCGCATGCCCCTCAACGAGCGGATCATGAAACCCTGATCGCTCGCCTCGTAGCCTTCGAACGCCCCCCGAAAACCCTGTTACTTGTTGGTCCATCTAACGCCGGTTTTGTTGGTTGACGCTTTGCCCGAGAACTAGGCGCCCGTGACCGGATCCTCGATGATAAGGCTGCTGGACGCGGTGAAGTACCCCGTGAAATGGTGTTTAGGCGTGGCATCCAGTCCCTTGCTTTCCATCCACCGGGAGATTTCCAGATGCCATTTCGTGTCCTCGGGATTGATGATCCACCGGAGGTAGCGTTTTCCATCTTTCTCGAACATCAAGGCATCCCTGACCTCCGGCTCGAGCGCGACGGAGATCTCCGATCGCAGGAGCTCGAATGGAATCTCAAAATGGGTGATCGGGATGGGATCGCTGGAACGAAGCGAAACCGCGTTGGCCCATGTCTCCCAATCCACGAGCTGTCGGACGTTGGGGTCGATCGCAAGCGCTGTACGAGCGAGACCGACGCCGAATGCGACGATCAATGCCCAGGAGACGAAAAACGAACGGCGGCCAGGTTTCATGGAGTGGATCCCCTCTGGGATCCTAACGTTGATTTCCAGGTGCGGGTTGGGCTGCGAAAGCTTCGGCCGCGCGAGAGATCGCGTGCATGACTCCCAGAGTGTCGGCGTAGCCCGCGCGCTCGTCGATCCCCTGCTTGAGAAATCCCTGGATTCTTTCATGGACCGCGATGGCCTGGTCGATTTTTGGGTTGGCGCCCTTGTTGTAAGCGCCGATGTTGATGAGATCCTCAGCCTGCGCATAGAGGGCCATCCACTCCCGCATCTGCCCGGCCCACCCTTGGTGGGCTTTGTCGGTCACCGCCCTCATCACGCGAGAGGCGCTGGCGAGGACATCGATCGCCGGAAAGTGGTTTCTCGCCGCGAACTTCCGGGAGAGGACGATGTGGCCGTCGAGGATCGACCGTGCCGAGTCGGCGACCGGGTCGTCCATATCGTCGCCATCGACGAGCACCGTGTAGATTCCTGTGATGCTGCCTTTTCCCACTGCGGTCCCGGCACGCTCCAACAACTTGGGAAGCGTTGAAAAGACGGAAGGCGTGTACCCCTTGGAAGCCGGAGGCTCGCCCAAAGAGAGTCCGATCTCGCGTTGGGCCATGCAGAATCGGGTGACCGAATCCATCATCAGCAGCACATCCTTGCCTTCGTCGCGGAAATGCTCCGCAATCGACGAAGCCATGAAAGCTCCTCGCATGCGAAGCAGTGGCGACTTGTCGGAAGTGGCGACCACGACCACTGATCTCGCGAGGCCTTCGGGTCCGAGGTCGCGCTCGATGAACTCCCGGACCTCACGGCCCCTCTCTCCAATCAAGGCGATAACGTTAACATCAGCAGCGGTATGTCGGGCCATCATGCCGAGAAGTACGGATTTTCCGACGCCGGATCCAGCCATGATCCCCACACGTTGGCCCCGACCCACAGTCAAAAGTCCGTTGATCGCGCGAACGCCGAGATCAAGAGGCTGATCGACCATCTGCCGCTCCAGCGGATGGGAAGGACGGTGGTACAAGCCCCTTTCCGTCATCGGACCCAACGGCCCTTTACCGTCGATCGGGACCCCCCGTGCATCCAAGACGCGTCCCAGGAGGGTTGAGCCCACCTTGACCACCGAGGAGCGCTGTTTGAGCACGACCAAGCTGTCGTTGTTGACTCCGCTAGCATCCTCAAACGGCATCAGAACGACTTGATTGTCCTTGAAACCGATGACTTCGGCCTCGATTCCAGAGTCGTCCATGGCCTGATCTGCCTTCACTCCGCTCGGGATGATCCTGCAGATCGATCCGATCCCGGCACCGGGCAAATAGGCGTTGTAGATCAGCCCCAAGGACTGGGTGACTTTGCCTGCCTCGCGATAGAGAAGCGCCCTTCCAAGGCGATCGTCGTAGGCCGCAGTGTCGACGGTATAACTCATTCTTCGTCTCGCGCGCCAGGAGCCACGTCAGAGCTAGCTTCAGGACGGGCGTCGGGCTCCGGTCCCAGCAATGCCAAGGCGAGACCTTTAAGCTGTGTATCCAGACCGGCGTCGATGGCGTTCCAACGCGTCTCGAGCTTGCAGCCTCCTTCGAGCCCGGGAACAATTTCGATCTGGAGGTTCTTCAGGCCGCCGAAACTGGCCTCGAGCTTTTCCTTGAGCAGGGCCAAGGTCTCCACCTCGCGGGCGGGTACGCCCAGGCGGATGTTCTCCCTCACTCCCACCCGATCGATCAGGGAACGAGCCAAACGATGAACGTGCTCACGGTCGGTCGCGAGTTCGCGCAAAAGGATCATCTTGCAGACCCGAAAAACCAGATCCACCCAGTACCGCTCGTTGGCTTTGAAAATCTCCTCGCGTGCGCCCTCGAACGCTTCGATGAGCGCCTCAAGTCCCGCGATCCGTGTCTTCGCCTCAACCGCGAAGCTTGTATAGGCCTCTTGGTGGCCTTGCTCCCGTCCTTCGCGCTGTCCTTGCTCAAATCCCTTTCGACGAGCCTCCTCCGCCAGGGACGAAATCTCGAGCGAAACCCGTTCGTCGATCGCCCGCTTCTCCTCCACTTCGATCGAGAGGCGCTCCCGGAGCATCGGATTCATCACGAAGCGTTCGTCCTTACGGGTCCGGGCCTTGCGATCCGAATCGGTCGCAGCCAGTGCTCCGAACCTCGCCTTGGCCGCGTTGTAGTCGCCGTCGCCAGGACGATCGATTTTTCCGAACTGGAACTGCTGCACGACGGTTTTGACGTCCTGCTCGACCTTCATCACCCGTGCGTCGCCCGGACTGGGTGCCTGATTGGGAACCGTTTTCGTGAACTTGTTCATGGACTACTCCGCTGTCAGACCAACGCGTCGGCTTCGCCGCCGCGCGAGACGATGATCTTGCCTTCGGCCTCGAGACGCTTGGCCACGTTGACGATCTCCTGTTGAGCCGCTTCGACGTCAGAAAGGCGCACCGGCCCCATCGCGTCCAGATCTTCCTTGAGGAGATCGGCCGCGCGCTTGGAAATGTTCCTGAAGATCTTGTCTTTGATCTCCTCAGGCGCAGTCTTGAGGGCAATGACGAGCTTGTCGTTCGGAACTTCTTTGAGAAGCGTCTGCATGCCGCGGTCGTCGATGAACACGATGTCCTCGAAGACGAACATGAGCTTGCGGATCTCTTCGGCGAGCTGAGGATCCTTCTCCTCAACCCGGGCCATGATGTTCTGCTCTGATGCCTTGTCCATGACGTTGAGCATTTCGGCGATCGGCTGGACGCCGCCCAACTGCTGGGTATCGATCGAGCCGAGAGTTGCAAGCTCCTGCTTGAGGACCTCGTCCACCTGCGCGATGAGGTTCGGCGAAATGAAGTCGAGGCTCGAGATCCGGAGGACGACCTCGGTCTGTATGCCTTCCGGCAAGCGTTTGAGGACTTCGCATTTCTTGTTCGGTTCGAGATGCGCGAGGATGAGGGCGATGGTCTGGGGATGTTCGTTGATGAGGAAGTTGGCGAGCGTCCGAGGATCGACTAGTTCGAGCGCTTCGAGGGTCCGAGAACCTTCGAGAACGGAAAGCTGACCCAGAACGGTCTTGGCGCGCTCTTCACCCAGTGTCGCGAGCACGAAGTCGCGCCCTTGAGCATGCCCGAAGATGAGCGTGTCCTCTTCGGCGATCTCGGTATAGAACGCTTCGAGCACTTCCTTCACGACGGTGACCGGCACCTTGCTCACTTGCCCCATGGCGGTCACCAGGCGCTTGACGTCGTTGTCTTTCATCTTCTTGAAGACCTGGGCCGTCACCTGATTGCCCAGTACGTTCAGGAGGAGGGCAGACTTCTCGATCCCGTTCATCTCGTCGAAATTGGAGTAAACCATCCCTTCCATTGTCGATCGGGAGCTGGCGTCTCGGTAGAGGCAAGTTATGCCTAGTACTAGTACTAGAGCTAGAGACATATCCCCCCTGGGTCGACGCGCCTTTGGGAAAACAACCCATACTTGAGATGAAGGTCTGCATAGGCGGTGTCTTAGGCGGTATCGAAAGGAAAGCTCGGTGTACTCGACCTCGTCAATTCCTTGGCGACGGACTACTTCCTCCATGCGCCGGGTCTCGCTTACCGGCACAGTGAAGTCCAGACGGCCATGGAAAACCTAGATCGGCATGTTGCGAAGCGCGGGCGCCATCGCCTCCGGATCACCACCCCCGGAAATGGGGACTGCAGCTGCGAACAACCCCGGACTACGGGCGGCGAACACCCACGCCCCGTAGCCCCCGAGCGAGATCCCGGTCAGGTAGATCCGCTCCCGATCGGCGCCGAACTCGTGGATCGCGCTTTCAAGCGCTTGGTTCGCAAGTAGGTACCACTCCGGGGAGTGCGGGCCAAGAGTCCGGATGGACTTGAACGGCAGGTACCAAGCCGACTGCTTCCCGGGAGCTGTTGTCGTCCCCTCTCTCCCACGATCCGTGCAAAAACAGGATGGCGGCCCGGTCGCTCCCCTGTCCGTTGACGATCACTCGATACGGCAAACCGGCTCGCCCGGCGACGAGGACACGCTGGTGTTCCTTGAGAGGAGAGCGAACAGTTTCGCCTTTCGCAGAA
>JAYVNB010000180.1:0-4948 GCA_043759365.1 Bacteriovoracaceae bacterium
TTTCCATTTTCCTCTCGATCTTGGCGCTGGGAGCCGGGGTCGGAGGGTGCTCGACATCAAGCAAGGATCGAGGAGGCAGAGTGGCGGACAACAACGACAGTGCGTTCAAAGTGGCCAGAAAGGCGCCTGTAGCCCCTCTTTGCGCTCCGTCGTCGTCAGGTCAAATCGAGCAGCAGGCTGGCCGAGTGGATCTCCCGGCGGGGAGAATGGCGAGTCCGCCGTCTGAACTGCGAGCGGGTCTCGAACAGCCGCGGAACGAATGCAATTGCTCGTGCTTCGCCCAGCCTCCGGCCGCGACTGCCACGCGGCCCTCGGGTTGAGGTCAGGACTCCAGTTGAGGGGAGCGCCGAAAACCTAGCTCCGAAGCCTAGTGACCTAGCGGCGGAGGAGTAGGGGCTGGAGCCGGGATCACGATGGGTCCGATCCGTTGGCTGAGTGCAGACAGCAGGTTCGCGGGAGCCGGAAATGCTCCTCCGGCTTCCCGCAGGATCGCTTCTTTCTCCGGTCCGCTGATCGGGAGCAAGGTAGCGACTCCGTCGCTGTTGTAGCCGTAGACGTCTTTGCCGTCGTAGTTGGTCTTGTAGACGGCCATCATGCTGGGCTTGAGGAGGCCATCATGCTGATACCGTTTCACCGCGAAGCCGTAGACGGTTCCGAGGCTTTGAAGGTAGTTGCCGATCGCTTCATCGCCGATCACGAGTGAATCGTCGTGAGAGTGACCACCCGTGGAGTAGTAGCGGAGCCAAGCGCTCTCGAGCGCGGATTTGCGGTCTTGGGGCATGAGAAGGTCGAAGTAGGCGTGCCAGGCTTCATGAAGGAAGATCCCGAATCCGGCGCCGTCGACTTGGATGCCTTGGGCATCGATCAAGTCCTGATTCAGGAAAATGGTTCGGCGGAAATAGATACCGATGCTGCTTCCGTTTTGCTGGAGAAAATCGGGAGTCGCGCGCTTGATCGAGACCTGTTGGAGGACCTGGTTCAGGTAAGGAAACGAAACGAAGTACATCGCAGAAATGCGACGCATGGTCTCTTGGGCCATGCTCGGAGTGACATCGCCCGCGGCATGGGCGGCAGGAATGCTCAATTGGGCGACCGCCAGGAACAAGCCAATCACGATCGAGAGCTGACGCATATCCATGACCTCCGGGGGCCACTGTTTATCCCGGAAGCCGCAAGTCGTCAAATCTGGGGGTCAGATCGCTTCCAGGATCATCACGGACCCGAGGCCGCCGGCAGCGCAGATCGAGATCAAGCCTAAGCTCTTTTGGCGGGAGCGCAGCTCGTGCAGGGTCTGAAGGACCAGACGGGTACCGGTCGCGCCAAAGGGATGTCCCAGAGGAAGGCTGCCGCCGTTCACGTTGAAGCGCGAGTGATCGATGGTTCCAATCGCCTGGCCGAGCCCGAGTTTTTCCTGGGCCCACTGCTTGGATTCAATCGCGCGAATCGTGGAGAGCGCTTGGGCGGCGAAAGCCTCATGCATCTCGATGAGGTCGATATCGTTCCAGGTGACGCCCGCATTCTTCAAGGCCTTTGGAATGGCATAGGCCGGAGCGATTAGGAGAGGTTCTTTCTTGACGTCGATGGCGGCGGCCGAATAGCCACGGAGCACTCCGAGCGGCTTCAGCCCCAACTCCTTCGCGCGAGACTCCTTCATCATCAAGACCGCGGAAGCGCCGTCCGTGAGAGGGCTGGCATTGCCTGCGGTGATGGTTCCGTCCTTGTAGAAGACGGGTCGCAAGGTCGCCAGCTTCTCGACCGAGGTGTCCGCGCGGACGTCAGTGTCCCGATCGACGATCTTGCCATCGGGAGTGGCGACTGGGACCACGTGTGTTTTGTAGAAGCCGCGCTCCCAGGCGTTGTGGGCCTTGAGGTGGCTGTCGACCGAGTACTTGTCTTGTTCCTCGCGCGTGACCTTGAACTCGCGGGCCATCAGGTCAGCACTCTGTCCCATGGTGAGACCGGTCGTGGGTTCCTTGATGCCGGGAGCGAAAGGCATGAGCAGCCTGGGTTTGAACTGGGAGAGTTTTTGCAGGCGCTGCCCGGTCGTCTTGGCGCGGCCGAGGTCCTGGAAGTAGTCGGTCGCTTCTTGACTGAAAAGGGCTCGGATCGAGCTGATGCTTTCGACTCCGCCAGCAATACCGATCTCGATCTGGCCCGCCATGATCTTGCCCGCGATTCCGGCCACGGCCTCGGCGGAAGATGCGCAGTATCGATTCACGGTAGTGCAGGGAATTCCGGGGGGCAGTCCAGAGTCGAAAAGCGATTCTCGGGAGACGTTGGTGCCTTCGGCCGGAGTGCTCACGATCCCGAAATAGACTTCTTCGACCAGCTTCGGGTCCAAGTCAGAACGAGCGATGGTCTCGCGGAGTGCGATCCCTCCCAGCATCGAGGGTGGCATTTTTTGGTAGACCGACCGGGCGCGGGCAAAAGGGGTCCGGGCTCCATTGACGATGACGACGCGATCCGATGCCATAAAGTTCGCTCCTGATTGGGAACTGCGCTGGTGATGGACGAAGTCTAACAGAAAGAAATCCATTGAGAAAGGCGAGTGCGGACCATTACATAGGAGAAGCATGACTAATTCAGGCCGGAAGTTCCAGCTGAGCAACATCTTGTGGCGTCATCCTGGCCATCTGATCTGGATCGTAGCGGCCTACCTCCCGTTCCTGGGCGGGATGAGTGTTCCGTTGACGGGCGATCAGAAGGTTTATCTCAGCACTTCGTTGGAAATGATGCAGCGGGGAAGCTGGTTGCGTCCTCTCCTCTTCGGGGAGGGCAGCTACTACAAGCCACCGCTCGAGTATTGGGCGACGATCCTAGGTTGGAAGGTATTCGGGTTCGGAATGTTCGGTGCCATGCTCCCCTCCGTTCTCGCGATGCTCCTGACTTGTTGGTTGCTGGGCGAGATCGCCGACCACTTGAAGGAAAAGAGGGCGTTCGTGAGTGCCGGCCTCTGGTTCGCTGCTGCTTTGGGCACGGTGACCTACGGCACCACGGCGCAAATGGAGATTTACCTCTGTCTGTTCTACGCCGCTGCGTGGTGGGCAGGGCTGCAGTACCTTTCGGCGCCTCTCACTTCGAGGAGTGCTTCCTGGCTCTATGTCGCGTTTGCGGTCGCCGGGCTTTCCGCTTTGATCAAGAGTCCGCTTTATTCGGTGTTCTGGGTCGTGGGATACATCACTTACTTGCTAGTCTCGGGGGAGTGGGAAGTGTTCCGGAGTCGCCATCTTTATGGCGCATGGGCCTTGGGGATCGTCGCGGGTTCTGTTTGGTACCTCTACATCCTCAAGGTGGATGGAAACCGGTTCTGGGCCGACTACGTGATGCGCGAAACCTGGGACAAAGGGAGCGGAAACTCCGGATCAGCCCTCAGTCTCTGGGTAGCGCTCCTCTACTTCTGCTTTCCGTTCACGTTGCTTCTCATCCCTACGGTCGGTTCACTCTGGCGTAGCCGATTGCGCACTCCGGGGACGATTGTGCGGTTCGCGATCTGCTGGAGCTGGGCACCGGCCGTCTTTTTCACGCTCTATCCTTATCGAATCAAACCCTATCTCTACTTGCTGGTGCCCGCGCTCGCGTTGATCGCAGACTTCGGTTATTTTCGCGGAGGTCGGACCGTGTGGTTCCAGCGTTGGCTCAAAACGACCGGAGTGATCATGGCGGTCGTTTTCGCAGGGGTGGCGGCGGTGCTCCTCCGTGCCGAACTGACCCCCTCTTGGGTCGCAGCGGGATTCCTGGTCAGCGCTTTTTGTACCGTGTTTTTCTCTTTCACGGATCGCATTCGGGCACTGGCCCTCTGCGGGCTCGCAGGAGTTTTCCTGTTCAGGGTCGCGGCGGTGCAGATGGGCGAGGCGGATCTGCGCGGCTTGCGGGAAGCCGTTGTGTCGGAACCCTCCCGTGGGATCGGAATGTGGGATGAGAACCGAAACATCTGGCATGAGATCGGCCTGATGTCGGTCGGAATCGGACATCCGATGGCGAGGCTACATACTTTCGATCAGGTCTTGGCGTTCCTGAAGTCAGGCGGGCAAGTGGTGCTGACGGATACCCAAGTTCGGGATCGGCTCGAGGAGCTGCGCACCCGATGGCGTGAGTCTGGGGAGTCGGTCTCCAATCTCGGTAGCCGGCCTTGGAGTCGCTGGGCGGTTCGCGCGAAATTTCCGTTTCAGGAAGTCATCTTCAACGGCCGGAGGGGTGTGGCCGACTTCGATCAACTGACGAAGCGTAATTTTTCAGTCGTCGGGAAGGTTCAGAGATAGGTTTGCTTGCCAGTGTAGATTTCCTGCGTCCGGGTACCGAGGTCGAATCCCGACGTGGGTTGAGGGCAAGGAGCCGACCCGACTTGAGTCATGCCCATTTTCGCGGCGAGCAAGCAGCTCGTTTTGTAGAGGATGGTGTAGTGCCAGCTCGGGGTGTCGCAGTTGGTGACAGTGAAGTCAGTGATAGCGCAATCCGGTGTCACGTAGATATCGGGTTGAAACGGACAGCTTGGGCTAGGGTAAGTGCCGCAAATTTTTCCCGAAGCCGAGACGCCGTAAGTGGCCACTGTTCGGTCGTACAGGATGTTTCCGGGCATTCCGTCCGATCCTGCGGTGGCGGGGTTCGAATTTTTCAACAAATTGACCGGGAGACCCGGTTTTCCGGCCGCTTTGGCTTGCGACATTGCAGTGTAGTAATCGGTGACGCTTGCCAAAAGCGCTGCTGCAATGAGGGGATTCGCGTTGTTCACCGTTTCTGGACAGGCCACGGGAGGAGGTCCGGTGCCATCATGGACTACGCACCCGTCCCCGTTGATGTCGAATACGTTTCGGGCGACCAATCCATAAGCCGTGATGACGTTGGCGGGGTCCCTGAGGGTGACGATCGCATCATTGGGGTTGTCGGACAAAATGGCCCGCAAATTGGATCCGGTCGCAGTCAGGGCGTTCATCGCTTCCGACCGGAAGGC
>JAYVNB010000181.1:0-14733 GCA_043759365.1 Bacteriovoracaceae bacterium
CTGACGACTCTTCCGGTCTCCCACCATCGACGAGTTCTCCTTGTCGAGAGCGAGCATAGGTCAAAGTGCCCGCTAAAGTTGACCAAACCCCTGGGGTCAATACGTGAAAACGGTGGGGTCAGTTCAGTGAAAACGTAGGGGTCAGCTCGTGTGAAATCGGCCAAAAGTTCGGTGCAAAGTGGAGTTGCCTCCAGTATATCGAACACTTCCTAGGCTAATTTGACTGCCTCTTGATCTCTCCCCGTTTATGGATATTCCGGAAGTAGAGAATGTCCGCGTACTGCATTTAGAGTTACAGCCTGGGCACTTTGTCGGGCTTGTCTAGGGAGGGGTTGAAGTGGTCGGACGGCCTGTCGCCCTCGCATCGAACGTAGAGCGCTGGGTCTTCGTTCCACTGAGCCTTGCGACGCTTCTTCTTCTTCTTGGGCATGAGGCGAGGCCAACATCACTCATTCTGCAGGTCCCTTGAGAGTTCGCCTAAAACGCGTCAGAGCTAGCTTCAGATCAGCGAGCCTTTTACCGTCTTGTTCGCCAAGGCTCACTGTAAAGGGCCTGGGCCTTTGGATCGCATCCGAGATCGTGAGGGCTTACTGTGGGACGATCGAAGCCAGGGATCGACTTTCACAGTGCTCTCGCCGGTTGCATCGTGGGAACTAAGATGACTGGTTCATCCGATCTTACCTGTTCGAGCGCCCGACCTGCGGTGGACTGTCGGACGGAAAGTCTCAACACCTGAGTCATTTTGTCCCACCGCTCTGCAAGAAGTCATATGATTTCAGTGACTTAGCGTAGGAACATGCGCTGCACAATCCCCCGGCGTGCTCCATTCCGTTCCCCCCCTTGCACTTGACGGAATCACCGACCCTGAATCGAAGGGTCCGGTGGCTCCGGTCTCCGTCAGCTGTGCTCACTGCGAACGTCCGGTTCCACGGGCCCGAATCCGTGCCGGAGAGCTCGCTTCATTCTGCTGTGAAGGGTGCCGCAGTGTTCGGGAGTTGCTGCAAACTCATGGACTGGAGAGCTACTACTCCCAAAATAGGGAGTCCCGCGACCCGGGCTTTGTGCCGGGCCTCTTCGAGCAGGAATCGCTGGACGACTTTTCCGCTCTGGACTCACCGGATTTCCTGAGCGAGGCTCGAGTCGCGCCAGAGCGACCAAGCCTCGATTTCTATCTCAACGGCGTGCACTGCACGGCTTGTCTCTGGTTGATCGAGCAATTGCCAAAACTGGAGCCGGGCGTGGTTTCGGCGCGCTTGGACCTGGCCCGCTCCACGGTTCACCTCGAGCTCCATCCCGGCGCTTCGTTCGCCCGAGCTTGCCGGATGCTCTGCCGGCTCGGTTATCCACCCCAGCCGATTCTGGGCAGTCGCGAGTTGCTTGAACTCGAAAGGGCTGACGACCGAAGGATGATCCAGCGCTTGGCGGTGGCAGGGGCTTGCGCCGGCAACGTGATGCTTTTTTCGGCGGCGCTGTATTCGGGGGTCGACGGAGGGTTGGCCACTTTGTTCCGTTGGCTCACTCTCGCCGTCGCCGTCCCGGCGTTTACCTACGCAGCCTTCCCATTCTACCGCAGTGCCTGGGCTTCGTTCACAGCACGCACGATTTCGATCGACGTCCCGGTGGTCCTGGCTCTCGTTGCAGGCTTCGCGGCCAGTGCGGTCAACGCCGTCCGCGGCAGCAACGAGATCTATCTCGACTCGCTGGTCGGTCTGATCTTCCTTCTTCTGGGAAGTCGTTACTTTCTCCGTCGACTTCAGAGATCCCAGTTAAGCGCGTCCGGGCTCCTGAGCGCTCTCTCGCCCATCCGCGTCCAGAGGATTGTGCCAGCGTCCGGGAGCAGCGAGACAGTGAGGCCCGGAGATCTCCAGGTCGGTGACTTGGTCCGCATCGGTGCGAACGAGGTGATTCCCGCCGACGGCGAAGTGGTGAGTGGGTCGGGCCAGATCGATTGCTCGCTCCTGACCGGGGAGTCCGAACCGATGGCGGCGCGGCCCGGGCTGCCCGTTCACGCCGGAACCCGCAATCTCGAGGGAGAGCTCGTGATCCGGGTCATGATCCCGTCCGAGGAGAGCCGTTTGGGCAGGATCATCCGCGAGCTCCATCGTTTCGAGGGTGCGCGGACACCGATCACCCGGGCGGCGGACCGCCTGGCCCGGGTGTTCACGATCGGAGTCCTGGTGTTGGCCTGCGCGATCATCGCCTGGCACTGGAGCAGCGACCCGGCCGAGGGGTTTCGTCGTGCTTTGAGCATGGTCATCGTCGCCTGTCCGTGCGCGCTAGCCTTGGCGACTCCGCTGACGATCGGCGCTGCGATACGGACCGCTGCTCGGGACGGGATCCTCGTCAAGTCTTCCGAGGTCCTCGAGGCGGCTGCCGCCGTCCGCGACATTTTCCTCGATAAGACGGGCACACTGACGAGCGGTACGCCCGAAGTTGTATCCTGGAAAGTGATGGCACGGGAGCCTGGAGCCCACGTTTCACGAGCCGAAGTTGAATCCGCGGCCTACTCGCTCGAAGCGCGCTCCCGCCATCCAATTGCCCGCGGCATGGTCCGATTCCTCCAGAACCGCGAAGGGGTCGATTTTCGAGAAATTGACGGGTTCGAGGAGTTGGCCGGCATCGGGGTTCGTGGATCTCTCGCAAGCCATCGTTACGAGATTTGCCGGCTGCACGGAGCCGAAGCGAGGACCACGACCTCGATCGCGGTGCTGCGTGACGGGATCTGCGTGGCCCAAGCCGAGCTACGGGACCGCGCGCGGCCCGACGCCGCGCGCTTCGTCCAGAAGCTTCGAGATTCGGGATACAGGATCCATGTCCTCTCAGGAGACTGCGAGGGTGCCGTACGGATGATCGCGGACGAGTTGGGGCTGACCGACGCGGAGGCGATGTCCCGGGTTTCTCCCGAAGGCAAAGCTTCACTCGTCGGAGCGACTCCTGGCGCCATGATGGTCGGCGACGGGGCGAACGACGTCCTCGCCCTGGCCCGCGCCCGCGTCGGGGTGGCCGTAGGTGGAGGACTCGAGATCAGCCTGAGGGCAGCGGATGTCACGCTGACCCGTCCCGGACTCGCCCCGGTGGGGCGGTTCCTCGAGATCGCACGCGAGACACGCAAGGTGCTCTACCGAAATTTCGCGTTTTCCCTGGTCTACAACGCGATCGCCGCGACTCTCGCCGTCCTGGGGATCATCGGACCGCTCGCCGCTGCGGTGATCATGCCGGCGAGCGCGCTGACGATCTTCGTCTCGTCGACCCTCGGGACCTCCCGGCTTCGCGGCGCGAAGGTGCGGACATGAGCGTCGTTTTTTTATTGGCGCCCCTGGCGCTCGCATTGGGCGGGCTGTTCCTGGCGGCCTTTCTTTGGGGGGCGTCCAATGGGCAATTCGATGACCTGGACACCCCCGCCCATCGAATCCTGACGGAGGATGAATGACAAGTGGAGAGAGTTCGGCAAGTGGTGCGGTGGAGTCGATCCGGTATGACGACGATATCGTCAAGAAGTTCGTCCTAGCCACGGTGGTATGGGGGGCGGTTGCGCTCCTGGTCGGACTGTACGTGGCTCTGGAGCTCGCCTTCCATCAGCTCAACTTCGGCCTGCCCTGGATCACCTTCGGACGGTTGCGGCCGCTTCATACCAACGCGGCGATCTTCGCGTTCGCCGGCAACGCGATATTCGCCGGGATCTACCACTCCTCGCAGAGGCTGCTAAAAACGCGGATGTACTCCGATCGCCTGAGCCGTTTTCACTTCTGGGGTTGGCAGGCCATCATCGTCTCCGCGGCGCTCACGCTCCCGCTCGGGTTCACCTCTGGAAAAGAGTACGCCGAGCTTGAGTGGCCCATCGACATCGCGATCGCCGTGGTCTGGCTGTCATTCGGCTGGAACTACCTTCAGACGCTGCTTCGGCGCCGCGAACCCCATCTTTACGTCGCGATCTGGTTCTACATCGCGACGATCGTCACCGTGGCCCTGCTTCACGTGGTGAATTCGGTCGAGCTCCCGGTGACGCTGTTCAAAAGCTATTCGGCGTACGCGGGGGCGCAGGACGCGCTCGTCGAGTGGTGGTATGGGCACAACGCCGTAGCGTTCGTGCTGACGACCCCGTTCCTCGGGCTCATGTACTACTACCTGCCCAAAGCCGTGAACCGCCCGGTGTACAGCTATCGTCTCTCGATCGTGCACTTCTGGTCGCTGGTTTTCATTTACATCTGGGCCGGGCCCCACCACCTCCTCTACACTGCGCTGCCGGAGTGGGCGCAGACGCTCGGAATGGTATTCAGCGTGATGCTCTGGATTCCGAGCTGGGGCGGCATGATCAACGGTCTCCTCACCCTTCGTGGATCCTGGGGGAAAGTCAGGACCGAGCCCGTCCTCAAATTCATAGTGGCCGCCCTCACGTTTTACGGGATGGCCACCTTCGAGGGGCCGCTTCTTTCCATAAAGTCGGTGAGCAGCGTTAGCCATTACACGGACTGGATCATCGGGCACGTCCATGCCGGTGCCCTGGGCTGGAACGGGTTCCTGACCTTCGCCATGATCTATTACCTGGTACCGAAGCTCTGGAAGACCGAGCTCTACAGCAAGCGCTGGGCGAACACGCATTTCTGGCTCGGCACAGCGGGCATTGTTCTCTACGTGGTTTCGATGTGGGTCGCCGGAATCACCCAGGGCCTGATGTGGAAGGCCATGGATCCCGCCACAGGCCGACTCATTTACCCCGATTTCATCGAAACTGTCGTCAGGCTCGTTCCGCTGTACTGGGTCCGCGCGGTCGGTGGCGCGATCTACCTCGGTGGATTCGCGCTCATGTGCACGAACCTGGCCCTGACGATCCGGCGCGCGCCGAAGGCAATCGAGGATGAAGCCGCCCAGGTGCGAGCCTGGCAATACGAGTGGGCCGAGATGTCCAAAGGACGTCCTCACCGTGTGCTGGAGGGTCTGCCCGGCCTCCTGACCGCGCTGACCCTGGTGGCTGTCCTGGTAGGCTCCATCCTTGAAATCGTTCCGATGCTCCTGGCTTCAGACGTCCGCCAGTCGGAATCGCGGATGGTTGGAAACGGAGGGAAGATCCGGCCCTATCGGCCGCTCGAGTTGGCAGGCAGGGATATCTATGTCCGCGAAGGCTGCTACCTCTGCCACTCACAGATGATCCGTTCGATGGTTTCGGAAGTGGTCCGTTACGGGCAGCCCTCGAGCGAAGACGAGTCCATGTATGACCATCCCTTCCAGTGGGGTTCGAAACGGACCGGTCCTGACCTCGCGCGGGTTGGGAAGAAGTACCCCGAGTTCTGGCACTATCGGCACATGCTGGAGCCGAGGGACGTCGTCCAGCAGTCGATCATGCCGGCATATCCGTGGTTGTTCAGCGCCAAGACGGACTTCGCCATCCTCCCGCGGAAGATACGTGCAATGAGGACGCTCGGGGTACCTTATTCCGCCGAAGAAGCGGAAGGCGCGCAGGAAGATGCCCGCGCGCAGGCCAGAGTGATCGCTTCCGAGCTTCAAAAGCAAGGCTCCCCCTCGGGTGCAGAGGACACCGAGATTGTGGCCTTGATCGCCTACCTCCAGAGCCTCGGCCAAATGAGGGTCCGATGATCCAGAAGGTGTTTGAGAGGTATCCGTTCTCCGGGCTGGCCTGCCTAGCATTGATCCTCTTCGGCAGTGTCTTCGTCGTAGTGGTCTTCAGGTCCTGTTTTGGCGAGAAAGCGCGCTCGGTCCAGAGGCTCGCGGAGCGCCTCCCTCTGGCCGACGAAATTGGAATCGAACCGGGAGTCTTGGGATGAGTGGACCGAACGAGCGGGAAAATGGACTGGAAGGCCACGATTACGATGGGATCCGAGAGCTCGACAATCCGGCTCCTTTTTGGTGGCAGATCATGTTCTACGCGTGCATCGCGTTCGGCGTCGGATACGCGTGGTACTACCAGTGGGGAGGAGGGCAATCCATCCATCACGAGCTGGAGGTGGCGATGCGGGAGCTCGAAATTCGCCAACTCCAGAGCGAGACCGCTGCAGGGCCCGACGCCAATCGCCTGCTCGCAATGGTTAAGGAGCCCGGGTCACTTCGGCAAGGACGTGAGACCTTTATTAGCAAGTGCGCCTCTTGCCACGGCGCCATGGGACAGGGCTTGATCGGACCCAATCTCACTGACGACCACTGGCTACACGGGAACGGAAAAGTGGACGGCATTTTCCAGGTCATCGACAAAGGCGTGGCCGAGAAGGGAATGCCCCCCTGGGGCGCAATCCTGAAGCCGATCGACGTCATGCAGGTTGCCGCCTACGTGAGGTCGCTCCGGGGTACGAACCCTGCCAACCACAAGGCCCCCCAGGGCGAGGTCCAGCCCAAGTGAGTGACGACCCGATCGATCTTCATTCCCGTCCGGGAACCTTCGATGAGAGCGGGAAACGCATCCACCCCCATCCCAGCGAGGTCGGGGGCCGGTTTCAAAGTCGGAGAGCTTGGGTGCGATGGATCCTGCTTTCCATCCTTCTGATCGCGCCCTGGGTGAAGATCAGCGGAAACCCCGCGCTTCTCCTGGACGTCGTCCACGGGCGCTTCTCCGTCCTCGGGGCGGGTTACCAGGCCCACGATGCACCGCTGGTGGTGCTTGTCGGGGTCGCATTCCTGCTCGCGATCGCTGGGATCACCGCGGTTTTGGGACGGGCCTGGTGCGGTTGGGCTTGCCCCCAGACCGTGTACGTGGAAGGCCTGTTCAGGCCGATCGAGCGCTGGCTCGAAGGGGATGCTCTCGCCCGAAGGCGTCTGGACGAAGCTCCCTGGAACGGATCGAAACTCCTCAAAAAGGTCTTGAAGTGGGGCCTTTTCGCAGTCCTTTCGGTCGGGATCGTCCATAGTTTCGTCGCGCTCTTCGTGGGCGCCGACGCGCTCGCTCAGATGCAGCAGAAGACGCCGCTCGAGAACTGGGGCACGTTCCTGTTCACGGGCGTCTTGAGCGCGTTGCTTTGCGTGGAGTTCGGCTGGCTTCGCGAGCAGTTCTGCCTGATCGCCTGCCCCTACGGCCGCCTTCAGTCCGTGCTGACCGATTCAGATTCGCTGGGCATCTCCTACGACGCCGCCAGGGGAGAGCCTAGGCGGGGCTACGTCGCGGAGGGGCCAGCGCCGTCCGCGTCCGGTGACTGCATCGACTGCAATCGATGCGTGAAAGTGTGTCCCACCGGCATCGACATCCGGAACGGCACCCAGCAGCTCGAGTGCATCGCCTGCGCAGCCTGCGTGGACGCTTGCGATGACGTGATGACCCGCTTGAAGAAGCCGCTGGGATTGATCCGGTACGCCTCTGAGACGGAGTTTGCGGGAGGCAGAACCCGATATTTCCGCCCGAGGGTCGCGGTTTACCTTTTCCTGCTTTCGGGAGTCTTGGGACTGCTGGGCGCGGCGGCCTACACCCGGAAGGAAGTGACTATCGCGATCTACAAGACGCGGGGAGAGCCGTTCCAGCGCGTCCCTGGACCGGAAGGCGAGCGGCTCCTCAACACGTTCCATGCCGAAATCGCCAACCTGGGGCATGTGCCACTGGAAGTTCGGTTCCAGTTGCCCGAGGGCGGCGATGCCAAACTCCTGACTCCTGAGCTCAGCATGAGCGTCCCTCCCGGGGACGTGCGGCAGATGCCGGTCACAATCGAGTTCCCCGCACGACTTCTGCTCCGGGGAAGCGCCAAGCTCCCCGTGAGCTGGCGCGCCGGCGAAACTCGTTCCATCGAGGAGGTGACTCTTGTCGGCCCCTTTCAGTGAGTCGCTCCTCCGGCTAGGGTCCGTCTGGGGGACACCCGTCCTGGTGCTCGCCATGGCGTTCCTGGGCAGCGGGCATTGCGCCGCCATGTGCGGCGGCTTGGCCGCAGCGGCGTCTTCCGAGAAGGTCCGGGGCGCCCACATCATCTACCAGACCTCCCGCCTCGCAGGTTACCTCTGCCTGGGCTTCGGTGCGGGCTACATCGGCGATGCGTTCCTCGGAGATACGGCCCGTTCGGGCCTCCCCCTGTTGGCGGGAGCTGGCGTCGCGATCGCCCTTGTTCTGAGCGGCTGGAAGCTGTGGAAGCAGGCGTCGCCTTCTCACGGAGGTCGCGTTGGACGGTGGTCGGCGGGCCTATGGAGAGCATTGCTTCCCGCGAGCCGCGATCGGCCATTGCTCCGCGCGGCTAGCATCGGCTTCCTGACCTTCCTGCTGCCTTGCGGTTTCCTCTACTCCTACGTTCTTCTCGCGACGGCGTCCCGCCACTGGGCTTCCGGGGGAGTCGTCCTGTTCTCCTTCTGGTTGGGAACCGTCCCGGCCCTCAGTCTGGGACCTTGGCTGATCCAGTTCCTGGGTCGCAGGATCCCTCAAGCGCGGCAGCGCTGGGTTGCGCTTCTGCTGCTGGGCTTGGGCCTGCTCAATTTGACGGAGAAGCTCGGTCCAGTCCTGCGCCATGTGGGGTCGGGGGCGGACGAAGCTTTGTCCTCCATTCCGGCTTGCGTCCATGGGCCATCGCGATGAGAAGTTGGAAAGTATGAAGATCGCCGTCTTTGATGCCCACCGATTCGAAAGGTTCCCGCTGGAGTCCGTCAACCGGGAGTTCAAGCACGAGTTGACCTTCCTCGAGCCGCGGCTGAACGCCCAGACGGCGGGACTGGCGGTAGGCTTTTCTTGCGTTTGCGCGTTCGTGAACGATCACCTGGACGAGGCTTGCCTGGAAACGCTCCAGAAAGGGGGCACGCAGCTCATCGCTCTGAGATCGGCGGGCTTCAACCACGTGGACCTGAAGGCTGCCTCGCGGCTCGGCCTCCGCGTGGTGCGGGTGCCGGAGTATTCGCCCCATGCGATCGCCGAGCACGCCATGGCGCTGATCCTCACTTTAAATCGCAAGATCCATCGCGCCTATGCGAGGGTGAGGGAGGGGAACTTCTCCTTGGACGGGTTGGTGGGCTTCGATCTCAATGGCAAGAACGTCGGCATCGTGGGCACAGGCCGAATCGGCTCGGTCATGGCAGGAATCCTGTCCGGCTTCGGCTGCCGCGTCCTTGCCTACGATTCGAAGCCGAATCCCGACCTGGCTTCGCTTCCGGGATTCCGCTTCGCGGACCTGGAAAAGCTCTTTTCCGAAAGCGACATCATTTCCCTGCATCTTCCACTCACACCTGAAACGGTCCACTTGATTGACGCCCAGGCGATATCCCGGATGAAGGAAGGGGTGATGCTGATCAATACCGGGCGAGGCGGCTTGATCGACTCGCGGGCACTGATCGGCGCTCTCAAGACGGGTCATGTGGGATCGGCGGGACTGGATGTGTACGAGGAGGAGGAAGCGGTATTCTTCCAGGACTTCTCGGGCCAAGTCCTCCAGGACGACGTGCTGGCGCGCCTGATCTCCTTCCCTAATGTCATCATTACTTCGCACCAGGCTTTTCTGACCCGCGAGGCCCTGGAGCGCATCGCCCGCACGACCCTGGAGAACGTCCGTGCTTTCGAAGCGGGGGCGGAGTTGAAGAACGAAGTTAGGGTGTGAGGCCCGCGGTGTCAACGCGACATACGCCGAATGGAATTGAGGGGTGGGCGACAGGTCGCCCACCCCGATCAAGGATGAAGTGAGTTCAGCGGTTGTCGATCAAGGCATTCACGGACTGGCCGTTCATGCTGCGGACGTGGAGCAAGAGCTGCGAGGTCGATAACGTCGCCGGAGCCTCGGCTTCGATCGTGAAGGGCATCAGCTTCATGGGGCAGAAGGGGCTATTTTGCTTCATGATCGGAAGGACCGAAAATGTGTCCTCTCCGTTGGAGATGAACTCGACGTGGTCGAAGTTGAAGCACGGGCTGGGGTTGTAGCCCTTCAAGGTGACTTTCCGGCTGTGAGGGGTGCGATCGATCGCGTCCACGGCTGCGTAGACATGGTTGTCGACCGCCGAGCTCTGGGACTCATCGACGGCGATCTCGGATTTGGTCTCGTAGGAAGTGGCCTGGTTCACGACGATCTTGTAATTACCTTTGTCCAGAATGCCGACATCGACGATCTCCAGGTAGGGAATGACAACCATCGGGCAGTACGGGACCCGGCTATCGACCCATGCAGTGATGGAGACATGGATGGTCAGCCCGTCTACTTTGACTTCGGAGTGAGGGGACTTGTAACAGAGGTTGGGAAGATATCCCGAGACAATGATTTGGGTGTTGTCATTGGTGTCGAATCCGCGCGGGGAGTACACGTGCGTGACCGGCACTGTCGTGGAAACCTGGACCGCATTCTGAGCGGAGGCGAACGGAGCGGCGGAAGCGACGGCGGCGAGAGCGATTGCGACAATGGTTTTCATGGAAGTGCCTTTCATGGGAACAGGTTCGTGTCGTTACGATGGGCCGCTTGTACAAGCTTGATGCCGACCTCTCGGGCCTCCGCATGCGAGCTGACGGAATGACATGGGACAGCTTTTCAGCCGAATGAGACAGGATGTCCGACTATGCGTGCCAAATATATATTTTTCAAATACCCCTGAAAAAGGGCTTATTCTTGCGCTGTTGAGAGCCCTTCATTTCTGATTCTGGTGAGGTTAGCGACCGCCCCCCCCTGCCTCGTGATCAGGCAGAAGTCGTTGGTCGACCCGGCGGCGGGAAGTATGGGGCCCGATCGTCAGGATCACCGGCTTCTCGAGCTCGACCCTGGAATCGAGTTCGGCCTAGTAATCCGCGAGGAGGACTTCGACATCGATCCGGTCCGAGTCACCGTTTCGGACACGGACGGGTTGGATCCTGGTGTCCTTTCCACAGATCCAAGTATTCAGCTCCTGGAGCGAGAGCTTCAGCCCGACCGAGTCGCGTTCGAGCGGGTCGATGGCCTAGATGGCTTCGGAATGAATCAGACGATCGGAAGCGAAATCTGAAAGCGGGCGCCCATGCCCTCCTGGCTCGACACCGTCAGATTTCCTCCCCAAGATTCGATGATCCGATACGAGGTAACCAGTCCCAGGCCGGTGCCCTTGCCGATCTCCTTGGTCGTGAAGAAAGGCTTGAAGAGGTTTCGTAGGTTGGCCTTCGAGATGCCACACCCGGTATCCTCGATGGCTAGGGCGCAGACCCCATCGGCTTCAGATGCCCCGATGAGGATCCGATGAGGGCCCAGATTGCCCGATGCAATCGAGGACTCGATGGCGTGAACTGAGTTGACCAGCAGGTTGAGCAGGACCTGGTGCAACGGTCCGGATTGAGCCTTCGCATGATAGATTCGCGAATGGCTCAAGCAGTTCACGATAGAAATCCCGTGCTTCCGGATCTCATGGTTCATAAGATCGAGGACGTCCTCAACGACACGATTGATCTCGATGGATTGAGTCCCCTCGGAGGTGTCGCCACGCGCAAGATCCAGGAGCGAACGGATCAGCTTCGAGACCCTGTCGATCTGCGATAGGATGACGTCCACGTTCTTCCGGATCGCGGGATCGCCTTCCGTGTCCAACGATAGCATCTCCGCCCTTCCCCGGATGACTCCCAATGGCGTGCCGATCTCGTGTGCGAGGCTTGAGGCCAGGAGGCCTACCGAGGACATCCGGTCTTGAAGGAGGATCTGCGCTTCCATGTCCTTCTTACTCGTGATGTCCCGAATGGCAGTCAGCCGGGCCGGCCCTTCCCGGTGCGAATAGGGTTTGGAGGAGATCTCGAGGAACAGCCGGACTCCTCCAGCCTTGATTCCGATCGCTTCGATTGAGGCGGTGCTCGGAGCGGTGAGAACCTGCCGGACCGTTGGGGCCGACTCTTCGGTGAAAAAGCTCAGAAGCTTCGCCGAAAGCATCTCCGGGGTAGTGATGCCAAACAGGCTTGACGCGGCCCGATTGCACTCGAGGATCCGTCCGCCCGAGTCGTGCACGACGATGCCTTCGAACGTCGAGTCGAGCAGGCTCTTGAAGTTCTCGAGGTTCTGCTGGCGATACACGGAATAGCGGATCGAGCGCTCGAGAAGGGGGGCAGTGATCTGGCCTTTGACTAGGTAATCGGCAGCGCCAACTTGCATGGCGCGTTCGTCGGTTTCGGGATCCCCTCGGCCCGTCAGTAGGATGATCGGGGTGCTGACGCCCACTGCCAGAGCTTCAAGAAGGAGCTCGATGCCCGTTCTCGCCCCCAGACGGTAGTCGAGCAGGTAGACATCGTGGGACCGGGAGGTGACCTGCGCCAGGCCGTCCTCGAAGCTGGGAGTCCAGTGCAGCGACATCTGCGCGCCGCTGAAATCGGCAAGAAGATCGCGAATGACCAAGAAGTCATCCTCGTCATCGTCAATCAGAAGGACGCGAAGCCTCCTATTTGGCAATCGGTAACTCGACGATCTCGAACCAGTAGGTCCCGATGCTCCGGGTGATCTCGACCAGGGCGTTGAAGCTCACGGGCTTGGTCACGAATGAATTCACGCCGAGGTCATAGGTCCGGTAAATGTCTTCCTGCGCCTTTGAGGTCGTCAGAACGACGATCGGAATTCCCCTCAGGCTCGCGTGCGACTTGATCTCCTTGAGCGCCTCACGGCCGTCCTTGCGGGGCATGTTGAGATCGAGCAGGATAATGCCGGGACGGGGGCTGGTGGCCGGGTCCTGGTACTTCCCCTTTCGGAGCAGGTAATCCATCAAATCTTCGCCGTCCTCGACGAAGCGCAATCCGTTGGCTAGGCGATTTTCCTCCAGGGCTTCCCGGATCATCAACCGGTCGTCGGCATCGTCATCGGCGATCAGGATCGTGACGGATTTGGAAGGAGTGCTCAAGATCAGGTTTCCTTTGCATGGGCAGGTAGGGTGACTGTGAAAGTGGCGCCTTCGCCGGGCCGGCTCGTCGCCGTGATCGAGCCTCCATGCCGTTCGGTGATCCTGCGACAGACCGCGAGGCCCACTCCAGTGCCCTCGTACTCCGACCTTCCATGCAGTCGCTGGAAGATGGTGAAGATGCGATCGAGATACTTCTCATCGAAACCAATGCCCTCATCTCTCACGCGGATCAGCCAATTCGAGCCGCTTGCGACGGCGTCGACCCGGATCACAGGATGAGCCCCGGGCTTATGGAACTTCAGGCCGTTTGCGAAAAGATTCTGGAAGAGCTGCCTCATCTGAGAGGGGTCGGCTTGGATCGCAGGGAGTTTTCCGCTCTCGATGTGGGCGTGAGTCTGCTCGATCCTGAGCTCCAGATCGGCCATCACATCCTTGAGGACGCCATTCAGATCAACCCGGATGAAAGGTTGGGTCTTGGTCTTGACCCGCGAGTAGATCAGGAGGTCGTCGATGAGGATTTGCATTCTGCTGGCTGAACCCAGCATCCGGTCGAGGTAATTCTGGGCATCCGCGGGAAACAGCTCGCGATACCGGGTCTTGATGCGATCCCCGAACGCCTGGATCTTGCGGAGCGGCTCCTGCAGGTCGTGTGCGGCGACCGACGCGAAGTCCTGGAGCTCCTGGTTCGAGGCTTCGAGCTTGTCCGCGTAGCGCTTCAGCTGCTCCTCTCCGGCCTTACGGCTGGTGATCTCGTACCGGATGGACACGTACTGGTAAGGCTCGCCCTTCTGGTCGAGAAACGGGACGATTGTTGTGTGGACCCAGTAGTGGGTTCCGTCCTTCGCCAGGTTGCGGACCTCTCCCTCCCAGGTCTTGCCGCCGGAGATCGTCTTCCACAGGTCCACGAAGAACTCTCGGGAATGCAGCCCCGAGTTGATGAGCCGGTGGTTCTGCCCCAGCAGCTCCTCCCGCGGGTACTTGGAAATTTCACAGAACTTGTCGTTAACGTGGATGATGTTGCCGGCGCGATCAGTAATCGCGACGATCGCCGACTGATCCAATGCGTGCCGGATATTGAGTAGCTCCCGCTCGGCAGACTTGAGACTTTCGATTGGCATCTTGAGTTCACCGACTCTACTTCACGCTTCTGCGTGAATTCAAGGCTCTATACCCGATAGAGCCGGGCCCGGGCAGCCAGCTGGTCTGTATCAAAGGTTTCCAAGGTCTCGAAGCCAATAACACTACGCCCTATCCCTGGCCTTTGCTCATACCAGAACGTTCTCAGGTGGTACTTGGCCATGCCCGGCCCCAAGAGCAGGATCCGGCTTTCGCTTTCGACCGCCAAGCTGATTTCCATGAACATCGGGACGAGCCGCGCTTGCAGTGGGTCACCGTGCTCGAGCTTAGGCCCGTCGGGCTTCGCGTGGATCATCCTCACATCTATTGGAACGATCCCGAAATAGGCGATCCTGGCTTGCGAGCCGTCCACCCAGACGATGCAAAGCAGGCTACTGACTCCGGCTGGGCTTGAGTCCGCATCTTTCATGTCGCGGGGCTCAGATCGCGGCTTTGCGGTAATGCTCGTTGAGGATCTCCCCGAGTACCCGCAGGCCATCGGTCGCAGTGAGGATCCCGACCACTTTGCCGTTGTCCTGCTGGACCACGGCGCAGCCGTACTTGTGTTCGGCCATGTCGAACACGACACGGTCCAAGGGAGAGTCGGGGGCCGCAGTGAATGGATCCGGTGTCATCACGTCCTCGACGGTCAGATCGCACGCGCTGCCAATCGAAAGCGCGAGTTTCAGGTCGCGATCAGTCAGTACGCCGACGAGTTTACCGCCTTGTTGGACCGGCAGGTGGCGGATGCGGTGCTCGAGCATGATAGTGCGAGCGGTATCGATCGGAATGTCGGAGCCGATGGTGTGAGGAAGCGTAGTCATGAACTTGTCGATTCGGGGCATCTGTTTCATATTTTTCTCCATTTCGTTCGCGACTGACAGAGCACGGGAC
>JAYVNB010000182.1:0-4927 GCA_043759365.1 Bacteriovoracaceae bacterium
GGAGAATTTCAATGAGCGACTCTCTCAAAGGCCAAGCGCTTCCGAACGTCACCCTCGCGAGTTCCAAGGGGGGCCAGGTCAATCTGCCCAAGGACCTGCAAGGCAAGTGGACTCTCCTTTATTTCTACCCGAAGGACGACACCCCGGGCTGCACCAAGCAAGCTTGCGCTTATCGCGACAATTTGGAGCAGTTCAAGCAAGCGGGGATCCAGGTTCTCGGAGTCAGCACGGATGACCTGGTTTCGCACGACGCCTTCATCACGAAGTTCAGTTTGAACTTCCCGCTCTTGGCCGACACCGAGCACAAGCTCAGCGAAGCGCTAGGCGTCTACGGCGACCAGACTTGGGGCGACAAGACCTATAAAGGCCTGTCGCGCGACACTTTCTTGGTCAATCCGGATGGCAAGATCGCAGAAGTCTGGCGTAAGGTCAACGCGACCACCACCATGGAAGAAACCCTCGCTGCAGCTCAGAAGTTCATCCACTGAGCTGAGGCATCCAGAATCGAACGCGACTCACTCTAGCGCCACTCACCCCGGGTCGAGCAGGCCGGCAACTGGCCCCAAGCTCCTCCGGTCGTTGCTACCGCGCACCCGAGCGTCCGCCTCAGCTCGGGTGAGCGAAGCGCGGTTTCGACCCGCATCTGGCCTGAGGGGTGCGTGTCCGATTGCGTGACATAGAGCTGGGTTGTTCCGGGTTTGAAGCAGAGCCGACGGAGGCCGTTGATCGCTGCGAATGCGCGGGAGTCCGGATCGGGGAGTGTCTCGGCCAAGAGTCGGGACATGACCCGGGTTCCCCAGAAATCGGCGCTGATCTCATTGGAGCGAAAGTCGATATCGCTCGGCTCGCGTCCCAGCACTCGACGCAGGAACGGGGCATTCGATTCGCGATAGCTCGGACCCACCGCTGGCAGGGTCGGCTCGTAGTCTTGCCGGAGGCAGGCCATCATCCGCACGTAGCCTGGTACCGAATTGAAGGTCATCGGTGTCCCGTCCTGAAGGAAGTCCAGATTGGCGGGACGGTTCCAAGTGGCGTGGATCATGTGGGACATCTCATGTCCGAAGAGGTGATAGAGGTTTTGCTCCACTGTGCCGTCTCGCATCGCCAGAGCCTCGAGCCATTGGCCAGGGCAACCGACGACTGCCATCATTCCTGTATGGATCCCGTGGCCACTCGCCGCATCCCGATACCCTGTCGAATCCGAGAAAGCGTTGCGGTTCAGGAGATCCGATCCGCAGATTCCTCCGTCGATATTCGTGAGGGGCGCCAGGTTGGGAAGACCGTGGTGGATGGCCGGATTGCTGTCGAGGAGTGCCCACTCCCGGTAACGGTCCGACAATAGGAATTGAACCCTCGAGACGATCCCGACCATCTCTTCTGACAGGGGCTGAAGAGCGATTTGCCCCTCGAATTCGTCCCGAATCGCGGAGATCAGGGCAGCTCGTACAGTTTCAAACGCCGCACGAACGCGCTCGGGGTTGAGTAGCGGGCCCAGGCTCTCGAACACGCGAGATTCCACGATCGAGGCGAGGCAGAGCTCGCGGTCCTGTTGATAGAAGTCGTGGGTGCGATAGAGAGTTGCTTCGTCCAGGACCTGGTCGGGCGTATAGCCGAGGCCTTCGTAAAAACCAATCATCTGGGGCGTCGGCTGACTGTCGCAGCCCCCGAGTTCCACCGGAAGTCTCGCCTGAGCGAGTGCCTCGTGGCGGATTTGGGCTTTCCTCAGACCGATTTCGGCTTGAGTGGCCCTCGGAGTAAAGGTGTCCGAAACGCAAACAGTCCCCCAGGGATCCGAACAAAGCTCCGATGCGGATCCAGCCCAGACGGAACTCGAAAAAAGCGCAATGAGCACGAGGATATTGTGGGAAATGAGGGCAGGAATACTCATGGATTCTCCGGAATGCAGGCCTTTTACCAAACCTGATTCAATTGCTCAAACTTAATTCCTCCGTGCGTCGCCGCTCAGCATTCGGAATGGACGAGGCGGAAGGAAGTGCTAAAACTTTTCGGACTATGAGCAATGACCTGACTCTGTGGGAAGCTCTCCTCCGTGTTCAACGCGACTGGAAACTGGGCGATCCTGAAATGGCGGCTTTGAGCCACGTCGACCTAGAAACGTTTCTGGCCTGGAACCCAACACCCGAAGAAGGCACGATCCCCCGGGGGATGGCTTCTGCCATGGGCGTCGTTTCGCTTCATCAAAAGCTCGCCCGTAAGTACCCCAAGACCGATGACCAGGTTCAATGGCTCATCACCGGGCACAAAGACTTCGACGGCAACAAACCGATGGACATCGCGCTCAGCTCCCCCGAAAACCTCCTCTGGCTCTCTTACTACTTGGACTCGACTCCCTCCGCAGGACAGGATTCCCCTTGACCCCAGCCCTTCGATCCGCGTTTGCGCGACCCTCGCTCTCCTCGGTTGCGCCTCCGCCAAGGAGCGGGCACAGGGGTCTTTGCAGGCAGGTCATTACGACGACGCGATACAACGCTACGAGAGGATCGTCTCCCGCGACGCCTGTTCCAGGTGGTTGGGCCAGAAACTGATCCAGTCCCGCTTGTCGCGGATGGCTGAAAACACCAACGAAGCGCTGGACTTCCTGATGGATGAAGCCAAAGTCGACTCGATCAGCGATGCGCTTTACGGGGATTACCAGATCGAGGTCTCGGGAGACAGCATCGGCGCCGAGACCCAAGGCATGGTCCGCACCGCTGTCCAAAGCTCGTTCGCGCAGACCGCTTGGTACGACGCCCGCGGCAAGCTCAAGCTCGAAGGAAAAGTCGAAAGTCAATTCAACCAATCGAAGAACAAGACCGGACTCGTCCTGATCCAAACCTACAAAGGGAACGAAAACTACGTGGAGAATGTTCCCGTCGAAAAACACCGGCAGGTCCCTCAGCGAGACCACCGAACTCAAGAGTGAAAGCTACTGGGAACAGGAGCTGCAGACCCGCACCTGCAAAGTCGAGAGGAACTACCGCTATCCGGCTTGGAAGCACGAGCAGAGCTTCGCTGGACATCTCGTTTTCCGAAAAATCCAATACCGACGGAATCGAGCACGATGAGAACCAGCCTGCAATGGGGCTGAAACCCTCCCGTCCGAACATTCCTGAACGCACGGCATGGACCCGGGCGCAGGTTGACCGTTTCGCAGCTCAGTTCCAGAAAAAGGCCGCCAAACCTTGGAGTGATTCCTTCTGCCAGCCAGCCACATCGGCCCAAAGCGTGGGAGAAGTGGGCAATCGGGTGATGATGTGTCTTCATCAGCCTTCTTCAGAAGTCCCTAAATTCGCTGAGGAATGGTACAAGTCCCGAGTTAGGGCTCGGAGTGCGGGAGGCGTCGGACCACCTGACCCACCCTGAGGGTCCGACTTTCAAACCACCCTTACCCTTTGCGTTCTAGGACGCACTGCGTTACACACTCCCCCAGTGTCAGGAATCGGTACAGATCCATCCGGTCCGTATCCAACCCGTTGGGGGCTTTATGAGTGCCAGGTTTTCCAAGAGTTTCTGCGTATTGATGACTGCCGGTCTCTGCCAGGCCGCCCTGTCGGAAGCCAGTCAGCACCCCCTCTCGATTTATGGCGCCGACAGCCGCCAGGATCTGTATCAGGTCACTGATCCGAAGGTTCGGCAGTTGGCCGACTCCACAGTCGCCCTGGTGCAAGCCACTCAAGTGGACTTCTCCCGCTCCTCGAGCAGCGCTGCCCTCTCCCTGGGAGGTTACGGTGACGACTTGAGCCTTTGCACCGACGAACGATTCTTCAGCCAAAAGACCTTGGCATTCTGCTCGGGTTCGCTCGTGGGTCCGGACATGGTCATGACCGCCGGCCACTGCATCAAGAGCATGGACGATTGCAATACAACTAAGTTGGTCTTCGGTTTCGCGATGAACTCGGCGGACTCTGACGTTTCTCAAGTGGATCCTTCCGAGGTTTACGGCTGCAGTTCGATCGTCGCTCGCGCGCTCGAGGACTCCAGTGCCGACTTCGCGCTCATCAAGCTCGATCGCAAGGTCGTAGGCCACAAGCCCCTCCTCATCAACCGCACTGGCGAGCTCGCGATCGGGTCGAAGCTGATCCTGATCGGCCATCCTTCGGGACTTCCGACCAAGGTCGCCGATGGTCACGTGCTCGAAACTTCCATGCCCGGCTACTTTTCAACGACGCTCGATGCTTTCGCGGGCAATTCGGGCAGCTCCGTGTTCAACGCTGAAACCGGAAAAATCGAAGGAATCCTGGTCAGGGGTGAAAACGACTTTGAGTTCGATGGTGTCCGCGGATGCCGAGTCTCGAGCCACTATCCCGAGGACGGCACCCGAAGCGAGGCCGTCACGAAAATCAGTGCCCTCAGCCAGTACATCCCAAACCTAGTCAACATTCCCGAGAACCCGACCCGCTGCTTGAAGCGCGAGACGACCATCGAGATCACCAACGTGCGAGTTGCGGGTCACATGCCCACGTCGACTTCGGACCTCAGTCAAACGGCACGCTACGTTCTCGATGAGCTCGTTCGCAAGCTCAGTCTCGGGATGGTACCCAGCACGACCCGGACTCAGAAGATCGGTGACCTCCAGACTGAGCTCGACTTGACCAGCCCGCTCTGCCAGGAGCTCCGCTCGCACCCCGAGTCCGAACTCTACGAAGCGAACGGCGGTCATTGGCAGAAATTGACCGGTGCCGGCATCCTCGCCAACAGTTCAAATGACTTGAACGGTGACCTCGTCCCCGGATACCGCAGCGTGAAAGCCAACAAACTCTACCTGATCCAATCCACGTTCCTGCTTCAATAGTCCTCGATTCCAAGAGCGCCTGAGGGATCCTGGTCATCCCAGGCCGGGGTCCCTTTGCCTCTTTCAAGCCTGTCGAGTAAGGAGATGAGATGGATAAGCAGGGATTTCTCCGACTCAGTTCCAGCTCGACCGCCC
>JAYVNB010000183.1:0-4925 GCA_043759365.1 Bacteriovoracaceae bacterium
CTTCGCCTGTCAGGGTCACTCGTCTGGAGCCCGGAGTGTTCCAAGTGGATAGAATCTATCTCGTGATGTCGGGTGCTTGGGAGCTGCGCATCCAACGTAAGGACGGAGCGAGGGTGCTTGAACAGGCCGTGACTTCGGTTGATGTTCCTTGAGTCTTGCCTATGATTTAGTTCAAATTTAATGAACAGTGGCGATTCCATTCGAGCCTCGAGGCGATCGTGCCGAGAGAGAGAGGATGGGAAACACCTGAAGTGCCCGATGCGCAACGCGTCAATAAAAAACTCGCCTCGTGGGCTTTGTTCATCGGTTTAGGACTTGCCTGCACTTACTTCTTCGCAGCTCGAATCGGGCTCTTCTTGGCGACGATTCACTTGAATGCTTCACCGGTTTGGCCCGCATCGGGAATTGCGGTCGCCGGGCTCTACCTGTTCGGGGCGCGATATTGGCCTTCCGTTTTCATCGGCGCCTTCGTCGTCAATCTACTGGCTCCAACGCCTGTATTGCTTTCTGCTTCAATCGCCACGGGTAATACCCTAGAGGGCCTTCTCGGTGCGTGGATACTGGCCCAATTTCTGAAGCGGAGGCCGAACGGTTCCGAGCAGCTCCAGATCCTGTCCTTTCCGGTTTCAGCGATGGCTTCGAGTCTCATGAGCTCGATGGTCGGCTCGATTTCTCTCTACTTCGGCTCGAAACTGCCTCTCGGACAGGTTTTTCCGGTTGGGCTGACTTGGTGGACGGGAGACACCCTGGGTATCCTGACCTTGGCCCCGATCTTGATCGCGCTAGGGAGTCCAAAGCCCGATCCTCGGGTTCAATGGACCGCCAAGCCGCTGGAAGTCGTCATTCTTGGTTCGTGTGCAGCCGCCTTTTTCGCAGTCATTTTCGGACGAACCGACACCCTTCCGTTCCTGTTTCTAGTGTTCCCTATCCTTCTTGTCCTCGGAGACCGGCTCGGAAGTCTAGGTGTCCATCTCGGTGCCTTAACTGCCTGCGTCTGCGGGATCTGGAGTACCCACATGGGTGGGGGCCCCTTTCACCTGGGAACTATCAATGAGAACCTGATTTTTCTCCAGCTGTACCTCGGGTCGGTTGCTATTACGTCATTGGCTATCGCTAATTTCAAGAGGGCGGGTTCCCTGAAGTCGCCTGGATTGGCCATGGTTCTGACTTGGGTCATGACCGCCGGAGTCTTTCTGGTTTTCATCCGAGGAGAGTGGCAGCGCGATCAGGAGCGCTTCGAGAAACTGTCCCATTCCGCGGGGCAGTTGCTCAAGGGTCGGATGAATTTGTATGAGGATGTACTGAGGGGAGGCGTCAGTCTTTTCGCAGCGTCGCGATCCGTCGAGAGCTGGCAGTGGATGAAGTACATCCAGACATTCAGGATGAAGGACCGACACGAGGGGATCGAGACGATGGGGGTGGTTTTCCCAGTTCGCGGTTCACTCAAGGTTCGCCCGATCGAAAAGCTACCCGTGAGTTTGAGGCCCGGTTCAGATGAGAAGTACGTCATCACCTTCATGGAGCCTCGCTCCACCCTTGCGAATGGCTTAGGTTTTGACGTGGGTTCCGAGTTCCATCGTCGACTAGCCGCTGACCGATCGCGCGATCGAGGTGAAGCGACGATTTCAGGCCTAGTGAGTTTGAGTGAGATAGGCGTGCCCAAGCCAGGGTTCCTCCTCTTCCTCCCGATCTATCGAAATCACCGCGAAGTCAGGAGTATCCAGGAGCGAAGGAGTGCCTTGCTCGGGTGGGTTTATGCTCCTATCGTTGCTCGGGAGTTCTTTTCAGCGGCCTTTTCCACGTTGAAGAACGAACTCTGGGTAGCCGTCGAAGAGGTGAGTGAAGGAGGTGCGCACCGGAGTGTCTATCGTTCGGAGGGCCATGAATCGACGCCGTTCCAAGCTGAGAAAGTCACCCACGTCGATCTTGCGGGTGGCAAGTATATCCTCAGTTGGGGGCGGGCGCCCGGATTCGTTTCTGCGCACGACTCAACGGGTGCCTGGATCAGCGCGCTGGGAGCACTGCTCGCTGTACTGGTGGGCGCGCTCGTCAGCGGGCTTCAGTCCCTCCAATTGCGCGCAGAACTTTTGGCCGCTGAGAAAACCCGACAGCTGTCGGAAAGCGAGAGTCGTTTCAGAAACCTGATCCAGATTGCCCCGACGGGGACATTTCAGACGAACGCGGTTGGCGACTGTGAATTCGTCAGCGACCGTTGGTGCAAGATGACCGGTTTGGATCCGACTCAAGCCTATGGCAAGGGGTGGATGAGCGCAATTCACCCTGAAGATCTCGAGTGGGTCTTCAAGGAGTGGGCAGAATCCATAACCGGGTCGCGTCCGTTCGATCTGGAGTATCGCTATCTCAAACCTGACGGGAGCGTAGTTTGGGTTCATGGATTGTCGGAAACCATTTCAGATGCGAACGGGAAGGTCGTGGGTCACCTGGGGCAGGTTTTGGACATCTCGGTCCGAAAGGTGGCTCAGCTTGAAGTCGATAAACTCAACGAAACGCTCGAGGGTCGGGTCAAGCAAAGAACGCTCGATTTGGAGCTGGTTGTTCTGGAACTCGAACGCAGCAAGCAGTCGCTTCAGCATATGTCCGACTCGATGCCACAGATTGTTTGGTCGACGGGCCCTGACGGGGAAACTCGGTATTTCAACCAACGTTGGTGGAGCTTCACAGGACTGAAGGCGGGCGATCGTGAAAGTTCGGAACCCATCCATCCTGAGGACCGGGCCGCGGTGCAGGAGGCTTGGGAGGATTCTTATCGTAGTGGAACGCACTTTGAGATCGAATACCGCCTCCGTCGGAGCGACGGCGTGTACCGTTGGCACTTGGGCAGATTGATTCCCATGTTGGATGAGAAGGGGCGCTACCTCTGCGGGTATGGGACCGCCACCGACATCGACGATCAAAAGAACGCGATCGAGGCGGCGAAGTTCGCTGAGCGATCGATCGCGCGATCCGAGCGTAGGTTTCGGTCCATTGTGGAAAACTCACCGTTTCCGACCCAGCTGCTTTCACCCGAAGGCAGGACTAACCAGGTTAACCAAGCCTGGAAACGTCTTTGGGGCGTCACTGAAGACGTCGTCGACGAGCTCGTCTACAAGTCCTATAATGTGTTCACTGATCCCCTCATGAAGGCGCTCGGTTTGGAACACTCGCTGGCCCAGGCGTTCGCAGGCGAGGAGGTCTTCTCGGGTGCGCGGCTCTACGATCCATCGGCCATCGGATATCCAGGGGGCCAGCGTTGGGTTGAGGCCTATTTCTCTCCCATTCACAATCAAGATGGGAGTTTGAGCGAAGTTGTCCTCATGTTCAACGATGTCACGGAGAAGAAAGCAGCGGCCGAGGAGCGGGCGGGCATCCTCGCGCGCGAGCAAGCGGCTCTCGAGACTTCCCGTCTCAAGTCGGAGTTCCTGGCCAACATGAGCCACGAGATCCGTACCCCCATCAATGGAGTGATCGGCATGGCAGGACTGCTCTCCGACACCTCATTGAGCAGTGAGCAACGCGAATATGCCGAATGCATCAGCCTGTCTGCAGACTCTCTCCTGACAGTGATCAACGATATCCTGGATTTCTCGAAGATCGAAGCCAACAAGCTCGAGTTCGAGAACCTCGACTTCGACCTCCTGCGAACGCTTTCCGATGTGGAAAAGACCATGAGCCCACTGGCTCAAGGAAAGGGTTTGCGCTTGGTTCTTGAGCTGGATCCGCGCCTGCCCAGGATAGTCAAAGGTGACCCGGGCAGGCTGAGGCAGATCTTCAATAATCTTTTAAGCAACGCCTTGAAGTTCACTCAGAGCGGAACGGTGACCTTGCGGGCTCGATCATTGGGTTGCAGCGGGGGTCAAAACCGGCTTCGGTTCGAGATCGAGGACACGGGAATCGGGATTTCCGAGGCTTCGCAAAGTCAGCTGTTTCAAGCCTTTACCCAGGCGGACTCCACGATGACCAGGCGCTTCGGGGGAACTGGACTCGGCTTATCCATCTGCAAACACCTGGTGCAGCTGATGGAGGGCGATATCGGCGTGAAAAGCCATGAGGGAACCGGCTCGACATTCTGGTTTGAAGCCTCCCTGGTCGATGGGGTTGAAAAAGCGAAACGGCAGTCAGACACTTCGATCACGAATCTCGCAGCGTTGCTCGAAAGGCCGCATCGGATTTTGCTGGTTGAAGACAATCCGGTGAACTTGAAGATCGGGCTCAAGTTGCTGGAAAAAATGGGTCTGCGCGCTGATGCCGCCGGTAACGGCAAGGAGGCGTTAGACGCCTTGAGGGACCTGCCTTACGATCTGGTCCTCATGGACTGTCAGATGCCTGAGATGGATGGGTACGAAGCTACGCGGCACATTCGAGCGAGCAAGTCCTTGCCCAATCCGGATCTCCCCATCGTAGCCATGACGGCCAATGCCATCGTCGGGGACCGCGAGAAATGCTTGGAGGCCGGCATGAACGACTACGTCTCCAAGCCCGTCCGTCCAGAGGAGCTTGCCGGGGTCCTCTTGAAGTGGCTTCAGCGAGAAAAGAAAGGCAGGGGTTCAGCCATCCTGGATTCGAAAGTGGTCAGCCGACTTCTTGACTCAGATTCGGATGACCCGGGGAGAGGAGTCGAGAATTTGGTCGCTGACTTCATTTCAGCCACTTCTCAGCGGTTGGTTCGAATGTCAGACGCCTGCGAAGCGAACCAACTCGAGAAAGTGCGTTTTGAAGCGAACCAGCTCAAGTCCAGCTCGGAAAAGTTGGGAGCCCTTGAGTTTTCGGTCGTATGTGCGGCGATTGAAAAGCGAGCGTCGGGCACCGCCGCAGTTGGGCTCCGCGAGGAGATCAGGGAGCTGAAGCGCCTCTATAATCCACTCCTGATAGCGCTTGAGGACCTTTGCAGAACTGCGAAGGCTGCTTGAGGAGTGCCTGATTCATCG
>JAYVNB010000184.1:0-4918 GCA_043759365.1 Bacteriovoracaceae bacterium
ATCCAGGCCGCTGATCCGAAACTGTATGCTCAAATCACGGAGAGCGCGAAATCGAGTCCGATTTCCACGATTGAAGTGCTCAATACCGCGACTCTTCAGAGCATCGCCCGCGAAGCGCCCAAGGCGCCTCCTGTTCGGCACAAAGCGCAGCGCAAGGAGCTCGAGGATGTCGCGCCCGCCGACTACGACAAGTACTTCGAAATGCTCAATAAGTGAGGTCAGGCCGCGGGATGAAAAATCTCCGCTTCCACCGCGGTTGGCCGCACAGGGTGCCCCTTCACGCAATCGCGAACCGAGTTCAGATCTCGCGCTTCTGCGCCAAGAAACGAAATACCCGGTAATCCGCAGTCGCCGCCGTGTACATGATTTTGCGGATCGTATCGTAGTTCACGCGCTTGTCCGCTTGGATTGCCAGCACCCCCTCGAACGGGAGTGGCTGTCCTTGTGCATCGCGAGCCTTGGACTTCGCGCGCAGCAGTTCGGCCTTGTCGCGAGCCTTGATCAGGGCGTCGTAGAGGGGGAGGATGCGGCGACCGCCTTCGTCGAGATCCGAGGGCTTGAAGGCATAGATGGCTTCCGTCGAACCCACCGATGCCTGGGTCTGGGAAAAATCCAGGATCCGGGAATTTTCGAAAGTCATGCCTTCGGGAGTGATGATCACTTGGAGGCTGTCCGGCGGGTTATCTGGGGAACTCGAGTATGGAAGCTGGATCCCTTGGACGCTTGAAAAGTTGTTAGTGCTCGTCGCATAGCTTTTGAGCAGGAAAACGAGGATGATGACGAGCACGTCCATCATGCTCGTGAGTTGGAGGTCGAAGCCCCCGCTTCCGATCCTGCGACGATTGCGCCGATATCGGATCGACTTGCGCGCCGGCATGTCAGACATCTCCCAGGAGGTTGCCGAAGATCACGTCAGGAAACAGCACCTTGGCGACTTCGTCGACGCCGGTGGTGGGATTCTTGAAAAACACAGGTGTATCGCTCTTTTCCATCGAGCGGGCTGCATCCATGACTGCCACCAAAGTGTCATAGTTGACCGCAGGTTGCGGAACCATCACGACTTTGGTTTCGGTCGGGAACCTCTGCTTGATGTCGATCAGCGCCAAGTGGATCGCGCGGGTGTCGGGGATTCCCGGCGCGGAATTGGGGATCGTCTTCGATGGGATCAATTCGAAAGGACTCCAGACCTCGGTCTCGTTTTCCCGGAGTGTGAGCGTGAGCTGAAGGGGCTTTTCCTTCAACTTCTCCTGCACGTCTTGGGGTGAGGCCTGCGGAAACTGGGACTCCACCGATGCGAGGTTGAGGAATGACATGGTGAAGAGCAGGAACGCGATCAGGGTCACCATCGCGTCGAGGACCGGGACGAGATTGAGGGTGATCCCTTCCGGCGCGCTCTTGCGGCGGGAACTGGGCCGCTTCAACATGGACGGCTTACTCCTGACCCATTTTTTCGGACGAGTGCTTGTATTTCCGGGCGGAGAGCAGGTCGAGCAGCTTTACGCCGAACTCGTCGATCTCCTCGAGGATCCGAGTGGCCTTGGAGGAAAGGATGCTGTGGGCGATCATCGTAAAAATGGCGACTGTCAGGCCGAACGCAGTGGCATTCATGGCTTCGGCGATACCTGCTGACAGGATGGCCTGGCGTTGGGCCGGATCGGCCAAAGCGACGGCAGCGAACGACTTGATCAGACCGCTGATCGTACCCAAGAGTCCAAGTAGGGTCGCGATGTTTGCGATCAGGGCCAGATAGGGGAGTCTTCGCTCGAGTTTGGGGATCATTTCCAGGGACGCCGCGTCGATCGCGTTTTGGATCTGGGATTCGTCCCGCGAAGCGCGTTGAAGTCCCGCTTTGATGATCTTGGGGAGTGCTGCCCGTTCGGCGCCATTGCAGATCCGGATCGCGCCATCCAAGTCATTGGCCAGGATGTATTTCTGGACCTCGAACATGAATGAAGCGCCATCCAGGTTGTATTGAAAGAAAAGGCGGGCGAAACGCTCGAGGGTGAAAGCGATCGATACACCGAAGGCAATCGCGATGGGCAGCATCCAAGTGCCGCCGGTCTGAAACGCGTTGATGATCCCTTGGGCGAAGTTCGGAGATTCCATGGAGCTGACTCCCTCTTGAGTGAGGCCTTCATTGGCCTTGGCGGTGACTACTTATGAAAATTGTAGCGGAACGGGCGGGGCGGTCAACTCTTTCGGGGATTTTTTCCGAGGGGTTTCCGCAGACTAGCCACTCGGGTCGGTCGAGGTATCCAGGAGAGCGTGGAAATGAAAAGCCCTGCGACCTCGATGAGGCAGCAGGGCTTGGAAGTGTGCAGACTGTTCTAGGAAGTGCTCGAAATACGGGTGTCGAGCGGTTCAGGCCGGCGTCTTGGCCAAATGCTTTTGGATGGTTTGCAGGATGACGTCCTTGGGCTGGTTACCGACCAGCTGATCCACCACTTGACCGCCTTGAAACAGGATGACTGTGGGGATCCCGCGGATCTGGTATTTGGTCGGCGTCTGAGGATTGTGGTCGACGTTCATCTTGAAGACCTTGATCTTGCCGGCATATTCGTCCGCGATGGACTCGATCGTAGGCCCGAGCATGCGGCAAGGGCCGCACCATTCCGCCCAAAAGTCCACCACGGTCAACTGGGTCGACTTGAGGATGTCTGAATCGAAGTTGGAGTCGCTTGCTTCACGGACATTTTGGGAATTGGCCATCGTCGATGCTCCTTGGGGCTTTGACTTGCGGAAACCTTTGAATTGGCGCTCAAAGACGGGATATATTCGGTCGTAACATCAAATTCAGCCCCTGAGAAGGAGTCTCCCCGAGTGAATCCGCAAGAATACCTGATTGAAACAGCGAGGGAGTCACTTGCAATCCGGGACCAGTTTCTTCGTGATCATGGCCGCGACTTGGAGAATGCCGCGAAGCTGATGGCGGAGCGGATTGGCCGTGGAGGAAAACTCTTGATCATCGGGAACGGGGGGTCAGCCGCTGACGCTCAGCACATGGCTGCTGAGATGGTGGGTCGGATGCTGATCGAGCGCCGCCCTTTGCCCGCGATCGCGCTGACGACGGATAGCTCGAATCTCACCGCTATCGGAAACGATTATGGCTACGATCAGGTTTTCGTCCGCCAAGTGCAGGCATTGGCTCGGTCTGAGGACATCGTCTTGGCGATTTCAACTTCAGGAAACTCCAAGAATGTCTTGGCGGCGGTCGAAGCTGCGCGCGCAATCGGTTGCAAGATCATCGGATTGACGGGCGGGAACGGCGGAAAGCTCAAAGCCGAATGTGACATTCTCCTCAATGCGGGCTTGGGTAAGAACTCGAGCCGGATTCAGGAGACCCACATCTTCGCGATTCACAGCCTCGTGGATCTTTTGGATCGTTACTTCTTGTCGATCGCCGGATCCTGAGAGGGAAGCGTTGGGCTCGGCGGAGTTTCTTTTCGTCTTTCCGCTCGGCTTGCGGCGACCCACGAAACCAAGGTACCTGAGTCCACGAACGATCCATCCGATTCGAATCGGCAACGGCTGACCCTGTGCCACTTTTCCTGGACTTCAAATTCGACGGACTCGCCGCGCCCCTCGAGCTGGCGGCAAATTCCCATTCCCGGATTTCCCGCGTCGAGATCGGGTGCGAAGTTGATGGGAAGTTGGATCACCGTGGTCCGGGCCCGACAGTGGGATTTCACAGACTGGCAATTCATTGAGTAGAATCTGCCGAATCCGCGGTCGAAGCAGAACTGCCCGTTCTGGATCTCGTCTTTCATGCCGAGGGTCTGGAGTCGAATCCTTCCATTTCCGCAGGTCATCCGCTCTTCTGCTTGGACACCATGGGAGAGGACGAGAGCCAAGAACAAGGTGATCGTGGAATTGCGCACGGGGTGATTCATTCGAGCCACGTGACGTGATTGGTGTTTGAGTTCAGTGTGGCTGCTGGAACCCAGATGTTGCCCAGGTCGCATTTGAATTCGGGTTTGTAGGAGGAGCAGCTCGGACCCCAACTGTTTCTGATGAGGTATTCGCAACCCCGGCGACTGGGGCGCCGGCCCACGATCACCGAGATGTGCATTGCGTTCGGACCTGCCGGGACGGTCATCATGAATTGAGGTTTGTAGCGGATGATCGCTGCTTTTCCGCTTTCCAAGACTTCATCGAGCTTCCGGCTCGCTTGGCTGGTCTCCTCGGATTGGGGCTGGGCAGGGCGTTGGGTCACGAAGGTCCGTTTTCGGCAGTTTTCGTCGCGGAGGATGTAGACGAGGTTCTTGCTCTCGACCGTGGGATCCAGGAGGATTTCCCGGAGAAATGTCTCGGAGATGCGAGGGAACATGTCGCGGACCTCGTTCATGTAGGTCGCAACACAATGCGCGCAGTTCCGGGTCTGGCGGGCCTGACGAAACCGCGAATTGATCTCGACCAATTCGCGTCGAAGATCGTTCGAGGCACTGCTGGAGATGAAGTTCGCCACTCGTTCGGAGCTTAAATCCCTTTCTTTGCAGATGCCTCGTCGGAGAGCCTCACGGATCGCATCACTCGGGTCCCCCGAGGAGTCCCAGGGGAAGTTCTTTTGCCCCCGGTTGTAGCTGAGTGCGATGTCCGCGGCGGAGAAGCTGTTGCCAGTGCTCGCCAAGTGGGCATCGAAAGTGGCGCTCCGACCGTAGTATTGGTCGAGCAAGTCCGCGGCGGCAAAAGCGTAGCACCAGCTCAGGGTCGATTGATCTCGAACCGGCCCGAACTTCCTCCTCATATCGATCCCAGTGCAGTCGCCCGCAAGGGCACCGCCTCCCGGCGCCAGGAGTCCCGGTGCCAACAAGAAGAGAAGCAGTGTCGTCAGGTTGCGGGGGGTCACCCCTTGATTCTGAATGGGAAACGGACAACTTTCAAATCCACTTCCTTCGTCAATTCAGTGACGAATTGAAGC
>JAYVNB010000185.1:0-4916 GCA_043759365.1 Bacteriovoracaceae bacterium
TATGCCGAGGCTGGTGCGGATTGCGTCGCCCCTTCTGACATGATGGATGGAAGAATCGGAGCCATCCGCGACGCGCTCGACGAAGAGGGTCTCGAGCGCACCGTTCTCATGAGCTATTCCGCCAAGTTCCATTCTCGTTTCTATGGACCCTTTCGAGTGGCTGCCGATTCGGCCCCCAAGGGCAAAGTCACCTTGAAGGATCGCGCGACCTACCAGATCGATCCGGCCCGCCCTTCGGACGCGCTCGAGTGTTCGCTCAGGGATGCCGAGGAAGGCGCCGACATCCTGATGGTGAAGCCCGGAATGCCTTACCTCGATGTCCTTTCGGAGCTCTCGACCGCAATTCCGAAGCCCTGGGCCGTTTACGAAGTGAGCGGTGAGTATGCTTCGATTGAGTTGATGGCCGAGAAAGGCCTGATCAATGCCGAGGCTGCGCATGTCGAAGCCTGGACCGCGCTCGTCCGTTCGGGCGCTTCGATGATCATATCGTACGGATCCCGTTATGCCAGGAACTGGCTAGAGAAAGCTCAATCATGATGGAAGCCCTGAATACCGAGAAATCCCAGCAACTCTTCGAGCGCTCCAAGCGAGTGGCACCGGGTGGAGTGCATTCCCCGGTCCGTGGTTTTCGCGGGGTGGGAGGCACTCCCCGATTCATCGAGTCTGCAAGGGGCGCCGAAATGACCGACGTCGACGGCAACCAATACATCGACTTTTGCATGTCCTGGGGACCCCTGATGTTCGGACACAAGGATTCCGATATCGCGGACGCAGTGTTGCGCGCGATGTCGCGGGGATGGACCTATGGCGCGGCCGAGCCATACTCGCTCGAACTCGCTGAGTTGATCACTTCCCATATTCCATGGGTTGAAAAAGTCCGGTTCGTCAATTCCGGCACCGAGGCCGTGATGTCCGCCCTGCGCGTGGCCCGGGCCGCGACCGGTCGAAACAAGGCGATCAAGTTCGACGGCTGCTACCATGGGCACGTCGACTCGATGCTGGTTCGCGCCGGTTCCGGACTTGCCGAGATGGCTTCGCCCGACAGCGCGGGGGTTCCCGCACACGTGGCTTTGGACACGATCGTCGTTCCGCTGAATGATCTGCGTGCGCTCGAGCAAGCACTCGTGCTTCATGGCAAGGAAGTCGCTGTCGTGATCGTGGAGCCCGTACCGGCCAACAACGGATTGCTCTTGCAGACTCCCGAGTTCTTGGCCGAGGTGACCCGTTTGGCCCATCAGCATGGAGCGCTCGTGCTTTTCGACGAAGTCATCACGGGGTTTCGCGTCGCATTCGGTGGCATGGCGGAGATCGCAGGTCTTCGTCCCGATCTCGTCTGCTACGGCAAGATCATCGGCGGGGGTTTCCCGGTCGGCGCTTATGGAGGACGAAAGGACTTGATGGATCTCGTCGCTCCGTCGGGCCCCGTCTACCAAGCGGGCACGCTCTCGGGTAATCCGGTGGCTATGTCGGCGGGCATCGCGATGCTCAAGAAGCTCAAAAGTCAGAATCCTTACCCGACTCTCGAGAAGCGCGTTGTTGCGATTGCCGACCGGATCGAGAAGGCCGCCAGAAACGCGCCTTTTCCGGTCAAGGTCCAGCGATATGCATCGATGTTCTGGGGCATCCTCGGCGAAGTGAAGTCAAGGGACGGGATGGTCCGTTCGCTCATCGACATCCCGGTTGACCAAAAAGCCCACTACTCGAAGCTCTTCCATCATCTCCTCTCTCAAGGAGTTTATTTCGCACCTAGCGGTTTCGAAGTCTCCTTCATGTCGACCGCTCACTCCGACGAACAGCTGGATCGCGTGATCCATGCCATCGAAAGCGTGAAGTACTGACAAATCTTGGACGAGCGATACCGAACCGGAGGTTTTCGTGAGCGGCAAGGGTGGAATGACTTCCAAGCCTAAACGAGCCCTCAAATGGATGTTGAGCGCTCAGTTCTCCTGGCTGCTCGCGCTTTGTGCCCTAGGCGCCTGGTGGGGCTGGCTTGTGCTTTCCCATGCCGAGCGGATCCATGATCTCGAAACCCAACTCGGACTCTCGTCTTCGACGGCGGAGAGCCACTGGCTGCGCACTCAGCGGATGCTTTTCTGGGAGGGGAGCTTCTTTTTCGGTCTCCTGGTCCTGAGTGGCGGTGTGATTTTCTGGGTCTATTGGCGGGACTCGAAACGGCAGAAGGGGCTTCAGGCCTTTTTCGCGTCGGTGACCCATGAGCTCCGTACCCCGCTGACGAGCATTCGGCTGCAAGCCGAGAGCCTGCAAGAGAGCTTCGATCCGAAGAAGGAGTCCGGTTCGTCCCGTGTCTTGACCACTCGACTTCTCGAAGATGTGCTGAGGCTCGAAGGCCAAGTGGAGAGGACCTTAGAGCTGGCGAGGGTGGAAGGAGGGGGACGGGTATTCACTCAGTCCTTGCGAATCAAACCTTGGATGGAGCGAGTGCTCGATACTTGGAGAGAGACCTACGGCGATCGCTTGGAGGTGGTGAGCGAGCTCGAGGATCTGGTGGTCGAAGCCGACTCGAGTGCGATTCAAGTGATCCTCCGCAATCTCCTCGAAAATTCGATCCGTCACAGCCGAAAGGACCAGGTCCAAGTCAGGGTGCGAAGTCGTCGCGAAGGCGCGCAAGTCGCGGTCACGTTTCGCGACGATGGATCCCGATTTGAAGGGGACCCGACTCAACTCGGTCGTATCTTCGAAAAAGGGGTTGAATCCCAGGGTGCCGGAGTTGGCCTCTACCTGGTCCGGACTTTGATGGAGCGGATGGGCGGTCGGGCCGCGTTCCAGGGCACGGACGGATTTGAAGTCACTCTTTGGTTTCAGGCAGCGGAGGTGGAGAATGGCTGACCGCCCGATGGCACGCCTCCTTGTTCTTGAAGATGAAAAAAATGTGGGTTCGACTCTAGTCGAGCGCCTGCAACGCGAAGGTTTCGATGTCACTTGGTCGACGACTTGCGAGGACGCCAAGCTTCAAGTCGCGCAACGCAAGTTCGACCTCGCGCTCTTGGACGTGGGTTTGCCGGACGGCTCTGGGTTTGAGGTTGCGCAAAGGGTCCGGGATCGGAACCGCGCAACGGCGATCATTTTTCTGACCGCCTTCGGTAACCCCGAGGATCGGGTAAAAGGTCTTGAGCTCGGAGCCGAGGACTACGTGGTGAAGCCCTTTCATCTCAAGGAACTGCTGCTCCGGGTCCAGAACGGTTTGAAGCGGGCGCGCTACCTCGCGGCCGAGACCGATGGAGGGACGGTTCAAGTCGGTCGCGCGAAAATCCGATTCTCGGCTTTCGAAGCGGACGTCGAAGGGACCCTTCACTCCTTGACTCACAAGGAGTGCGCTCTTCTGAAGCTTTTGGTCGACCGGCGCGGCAAAGTCTTGAGCCGGGATGAGATCCTGAATGAAGTCTGGTCGGAGGACGAATTTCCTAGTTCACGGACCGTCGATAATTTTATCATGCGATTGCGCCGCCTCGTGGAGCTCGATCCGGAGAATCCACAGGTCATCCGGAGCATTCGCGGTATCGGGTACCAGCTCAGTGAGTGAGCGCAGCGCGGAAGACGCAAGTTTCAAAGGAGCGAGACGTCCATGGGTATGAATCTCTTTCAGAAGACGATCCGAATGGAGAACGAGGGCCGCCCTCCGGTCTGGCTCATGCGTCAGGCCGGCCGATATCACTCGCATTACCAGGAACTCAAGCGGCGCTACACTTTCATGGAGCTTTGCAAGAACACGGACGCTGCGGTCGAGACCACGATGGGTCCGATCCGGGACTTCGAATTCGACGCCGCGATCCTTTTTTCGGATTTGCTTTTCCCGCTCGAAGCGATGGGCACCGGCCTACGTTACGCTCCCGGTCCGAAACTCGACTGGCACCTGAAGTCGAAAGCAGATCTCGAGCGTCTCCAGGGGGGAGCCCCGCTCGCTTCGCACATGGCGTTTCAGGGCGAGGCGATGAGAAAGATCCGGCAAGTGTTGCCAGAAGGCAAGGGCCTCATCGGATTTGTGGGAGGGCCGCTCACCCTGTTTTATTACGCAGCCGTGGGCAGCCATCAGGGGGATCTGAGCAGCGCCTATGCCGGCCTTCGTGATGGCCGATTCGAAGGTTTTGCCGACTTGCTCGAGGACATGCTCGCCCAAAACATGGCGATTCAAGCCTGCGGCGGCGCCGACACGATTTGCGTGATGGACACCTGCGCGGGAGATGTCGATCCCTCCACCTATGGCTCCATCGTGGTTCCGAGGCTCGAATCACTCTTCCGGAAGTTCCGCGCGCTCTGCCCTGGGGTCCCGATCAGTTACTACTCCAAAGGCACGGGTCCGAAGCATTGGGACCTCTTGAAGGATCTCCCGATCTCCTGCAAGGGAGTTGACTGGAACCACGATATCGTCGAAGTGCTGAAGCGTTACGGAGGGCGTTGGGCGATCCAAGGCAACATCGATCCCCATTGGCTGTTTCTTCCGCTTCCGGAGCTGGAGAAGCGCCTGACCCAGGTTTTCAGGCGGGTGAAAAAGGAGGTTCCCCTGACCTCGCGCCGAGGATGGATTTGCGGTCTGGGGCATGGAGTGTTGCCCAAGACCCCCGAAGCTAGCGTTCGATCGTTCGTCAGGCTCAACCAGGAGATTTTCTCATGAGCTCCACCTCCGAACTCCTCAAGAAGTACAACGTTCCCGGTCCTCGGTACACGAGTTACCCCACGGTTCCCTATTGGGACACCAACCCGACTTCGGGGGAGTGGATCGAAAGTATTCGGAAGTCTCTCCAAGAAAGCGAAGCAGAAGGGGTGGGCGCCGCGCTTTACGTCCACATCCCGTTCTGCGAAAGCCTTTGCACCTACTGCGGATGCAACACCCGCATCACGCGAAATCGCGCGGTCGGAAATCCTTACGTCGCGACAGTCCTGAAGGAATGGGACCTTTA
>JAYVNB010000186.1:0-4887 GCA_043759365.1 Bacteriovoracaceae bacterium
GCCACTATTGTCGCGGCAATTCGCGAGGGACGAGGCACGTATGAGAATATCCGAAAGGCCGTTCTCTATCTCCTCACGGGCAATTTCGCCGAACTTCTGGTGGTCATGGGAGCCTCGGCCTTCGCGCTCCCGCTCCCTCTGATGGCAGCGCACTTGCTCTGGATCAACCTTGTCACCGACGCGTTGCCAGGGCTGGCTCTGATTGCCGATCCGGTCTCGTCCGAAGCCATGTCGCACCCACCTCGACCGAAGGACGAGCGGATATTAGGCAAAGCGGAATGGACTCAGATGCTTTGGATCGGCTCTCTGGAAGCAAGCGTTGTCCTAGCAGTATTCTGGAAGCTGGGGCGAACCGCCGACTTTGAGCATGCGCGCGGCATAGTGTTCACGACATTCGTCTTTAGCCAGATCTTTCGCTCTCTGAGCGCCCGCTCTCCGAACCGGATATTCTGGTCGGTCGGCGCGTTGAGCAATCTCTGGCTCCTCGGAGTGATCGCGATCACCCTGGTCCTGCAGCTCAGCTTGCACTTCATTCCACTCAGTCAGCGCGTCTTTGGCCTAGCTCCAATCCAAGGTGCGGATCTCCTATGGATCCTCCCTTGCTCGCTGATCACCGTGACCATCGTGGACCTCAGGAAGCTGATTGGGCGAAAGTGGAGAACGGTATGACGATTTTCTACGCCCAAGTCGAGGACGCTTTGCGATCCGTTACATCTGGAATGCGCGTCTTCGTGCATGGAGGAGCCGCCACGCCGCAGAGGCTGGTCGACGGCGTGGTTGCCCAGGCCGTACGCCTCCGGAACGTCGAATTGATCCACCTCCACACCGAAGGAGATGCCGTGTACGCAAAGCCGGAATACTCCGCAAGCTTTCGTGTTGCCAATATTTTCGTCGGATCGAACATGAGGCAGCAACTCGATGGCGAGCGGGTAGACTACCTTCCCATTTTCTTGTCCGAGATCCCGAAGCTTTTTCGGAGCGGCCGACGCAAAGTCGATGTCGCGCTCATCCATGTCTCTCGTCCTGATGGTCACGGATACTGCTCTCTCGGGGTCAGCGTGGACATTGCCTTGGCGGAACAGTCGCCTCGAAAAATCACCGAATTCGAGCGCCAGATCGGAAAACACTTCGCTTCGCTCGTCGAAGACGGATCCACGACTATAAGTCGGAATTGGTGCGGTGCCCGACGCGGTGTTGGCCTCATTGGACGATCACCGCCACCTGGGTATCTACACGGAGATGTGGTCGGACGGCGTGCTCAAACTGATTGAAAAAGGCGTTGTCGACAACTCGCGCAAGGCCGTCCACCCGGGAAAGACGGTGTCGGCATTCTTGATTGGCTCCCGCCGGCTCTATGACTTCGTCCACGACATCCCATCGGTGATCCAGCTAGGGGCTGACTACGTCAATTCTCCCAATACCATCGCTAGGAACCCTCGTGTTGTCGCGGTCAACTCCGCCGTTATGCTCGACCTAACGGGGCAGGTTTGCGCGGACTCCGTGGGAAGCAGGATCATCTCAGGCGTGGGCGGGCAGATGGATTTCATGCGAGGCGCAGCGTTCTCCGCAGGCGGAAAACCAGGAATCGCCCTGACCAGTCGATCTAAGAGCGGAACTTCACGCATCTTTCCCGTCCTTCCACCTGGCTCAGGAGTCGTGACCACCCGGGCTCATGTTCACTTCGTAGGGACCGAATATGGAATCGCGGACCTATTCGGTAAGTCACTAGGGCTGGATGGCGACCTTCAAGACCCCATCCCCCTGGCCCGCGAACAACTCATACGCATCTACGATCTGATCGAGCTTGAAACGATGAGTCACCAGTGGTTTGGTATCGATCCGTCCGGCTGCTATCACGTTCATGAGCCGTTGCATGCGGTCCTTTCCACCTGGGCAAAGCGTGGTCACGATCCGGTGGTCGCCAAGCCCCGCAGCGAATGCGTCCAGAGGCACCGTTAGCCCTTTTGAGTAGACTCCCAAGCTGGATAGGGTTCCTCCGGGACGCAAGACGCGGAGGCATGACTCGAAGGTCTGCTGCGTACCCAATGCTTCGATCGCGGCATCAACGCCACGTCCATCGGTCAGCGCCATGATGGACTTCACTGGATCCTGGTTCCGGTAGTTGATGGTTTGGGTGGCACCAAAGCGGTTCGAGATCTGAAGACGCTTCTCCACTGAATCTACCGTCAGGATCTGCCCTGCCCCACGAAGTAGCGCGCCCGCTGAAGCACAAAGCCCGATAGGCCCCTGCGCGAAGACGGCCACAAAGTCGCCGATGCCGATCCCCGCGTTCTCTGCCCCACCAAAACCCGTACTCATGATGTCGGGACACATCAGCACTTGCTCATCGGACAACTGATCGGGAATCAGGGCGAGGTTCGCCGCTGCATCGGGAACCAGCAGATACTCCGCCTGGGCACCGTCGATCGTGTTGCCGAATTTCCAACCTCCCATCGCTTTGCCACCGCACTGCGAATGGGTCCCGCCCAGGCAAGGGCTACACTGACCACAGGGAGTGATCGCGCCGACGATCACGCGCTGACCGATACGGTAGCCAGAGACGGCCGAACCAAGCGCTTCGATCACCCCAACTGGCTCGTGGCCTAGAGTGAGCCCAGGTTGTACGGGATACTCACCCTTGAGGATATGAACGTCTGTGCCGCAGATCGTGGTGAGCGTGATTCGTATGATTGCCTCAGTTGACCCTGGCCTCGGAACAGGCTTTTCGGTCAACTCGATTTTTCCGGGGGCCAGAAATGTCAGGGCCTTCATCTTGCCTTTCATGATTTGCTACTCCGCTCGTAAATGGTCTTAGGCATGCCTGCGATCTTTGCCGTAACTAACAAGGTCCTTCATGACTTCGCCTTCCGTGATATCGAAAATTTGCCCCTTCACCTTTGCGGGCGAATGGATGATCCACACGGGATCGCAGGCCGCTCGAATCACCTTCCGGCTGGTGCTCCCGATGAGTGCTCGCCAGACGGGTCCGCTATGCGCAGCCATGGCGATCAGACAAGCCTTGCCTTTGGCCCGTTTCAAGATGGCGTCGACAACCGAGCCGCCCAACTTGAAGTCGATTTCGACTTGGATCGGCACCCCGGCGGACTTGGCCTCATCTGCCCACAGGCTCGCTTCGGCTTTCCGCTGGCGAACTTCCTCATCAAACACTTGTTTGTATCGGGGGTATGCGGCGAACGCGACCTCCACTCCAGGCGTGAGGTCGTACTTAATTTTATGGTAGAGCTTAATCCTTGATCCCTCGACGCACGCGAGCGAGATCACCTTTGTAAAGGCCTCTCGCGACTCGTCAGAGAGGTCAGTCGCGAATAGGATTTCCTTGAAGTTCGCTCTCCGAGTCCAGCCAGGGTTGACGATCAGGAGCGGAACATCGGACCTCAGGCTCAGTGTCTCGGCGAAGCTTCCGAGGATCCACCGAGCGGGACCGGACTTTGCGCGCGTACTGAGAGCGATGAGATCCGCATTTTCCGCCTTCGCGTGCTCGAGTAGCGCGACAACACCGCTTTGGAGGGACGAGCTGCCCTCAGAGATAACCTCAAGCGGCTTGAGATGTGATAGTCGCACAGGGCGAGTGATGTGATCTAGCTTGGCCTGCCCTTCGAACCTGACTTTCTCAAAAACAGGCTCTGGGACCAGATTCAGCGGCACTCCCACAAAGTCGAATGCTAGAGGGCGTTCTTGCAGGTAGACTGGGCAAACTTCCGCATCCCTATTCTTCGCGAAAGCTTTGAGGGCCCAAGCGGTCGCTCGCTGGAGCTTTACATCCTGCGCGAAAGGATCTACGGCCCAAATAATTCTACGAGTCGGCGTTGAAGCGGTCATATGTTGAATACAGAGCAATTGCAGGACCAGACTCTGAGAATTAAAACTCCGAATGAATCCTAGGGATGTGCCGCCCGCTGCAAAACTTCACCCTGTCCCGTCCGGGCCGGGGTGACAGTAAACGGGTGAATCAGCAAGATAGGTATCGGGCCAGCATCGCTGGACGTAGTCCAAGTGGTTTTTTCTTCGGTTTTCAGTGCGCTGTCTAGCTTCTTTCCGCCTCTCTGTCAGTGCCCTCCTTCCCTGGTAATGAACTGAGTTCGGAGCAAACCCGCCGTTGCCGGAGTTTGGGCGACGAAAGTTGTTGTCCCGGATCGCGGCACCCATTCGTGACCGCGCCTCAGCTTCGCTCTCGTACTGTTCTTGGAGTTTGATTTCCTCGCGCTTGAGCGTCCCCATTACCCGCTCCGTGCGTGCGTTGCCCGTCGGACGCCCGATACCGGACAACCAGAGTTCGAGCCCCTGGACCTCGATGTTCATTCGCGTTTAGGCTGGGACCCACGGGGATCGGAAAATCCTTCCTCGCGCCCGCCTGGGGAATCTCTACCTGAAATTCCGAGCGAGTGTGGTGCGGCCGGACGTGCTGATTCTCGATGACCTGGGAATGCGGAAATTCTCGGCTCAGGAAGCCGAGGATCTTCGTGACGTGATGGAGCACCGCTCGTACGGCAAATCGACGATCATCGGCGATGCGCTGATCGAGCGGCTTCAGCCGGACGCCAACACGATCGTCATGCAGGGACCGGGTTACCGCTCGGAAGCTGCTAAACGGGTGGACAAAAACGCGGCGCAAAAGTAAGGCCCGTCGCAGACGCGCCGAAAGGCCACTCCGAGGTGGTCCCGCTTGATGAAATCGCGCACGGCAGGACTGACGGCCCCATTGGGGACCCTCAGGTCGTTTTTTCGTCTATTGAAAAGTATGGTCGGGGCGACTGGATTCGAACCAGCGACCCCTTGCACCCCATGCAAGTGCGCTAGCCAGGCTGCGCTACGCCCCGACAATTCAGAAGTAGCGAAAGGTATTGGGATTTTCAAGAACATAGTCTG
>JAYVNB010000187.1:0-14547 GCA_043759365.1 Bacteriovoracaceae bacterium
GGAGTCGCATTTGAACTTGTTCCGCCAAAATGCGACGAAGTTGCAAGTGTAAAGCCATTCGCCGAGCCTAGCCTATTGCCGGACTATTTGAGGTGCCCCATTCGGCCACTCTGGTAGTCGATGAATGCTTGCCGGATCTGTGACTGGGTATTCATCACGAAAGGCTCATGGCCGACGATGGGCTCGTGGAGAGGCTTGCCGTTCAGGAGTAAGTGAGTGCTATCCTCCAGAGCCTCGAGCGCCAGCTTCGTGCCCGTGGCTTCCAGGACCGCGAGTTCAGCTTCGCCCACGATCGCGGACTCAGGTAAGCGAACTTGTCCTTTCAGGACGAAGAGACACGTCGTATATCCTTCAGGCACATGGAACTCGGCCGTATATCCGGCGCGAAAACCCGAATGTCCCGGAAGCGGGATTCGGGGGATGCTCGTATCGATGATGCCCTGATAGCGGGGAGGGGACATTTTGTCATGGGCGGGGAGATTCACCCAGAGTTGGACCCTCTCAAAGGGTCCCTCGGCTTTCGCGAATTTTGGTCCGTGGAATTCTTCGTGCACCAACCCGGATGCCGCGATCATCCACTGCACGTCACCGGGGCCGATGATACCGCCTCCGCCGGCCGAGTCCCGATATTCGACCTCATCGTCGTAAACGATCGTAACTGTCTCGAATCCCCGATGGGGATGTTCGCCCGCCCCGCGCTTGTCTCGGGTGGGTTCGAAGCCGGTCGGTCCGCCGTAGTCCAATAGGAGAAAGGGGAGATGTCCTGCGCGATGACATCGTAGGAAAAAATATTGCGGACGGGAAATCCGTCACCGACCCACTGGGCGTCGTTGCTGCGTTTGATTGATACGACGTTTTTCATGAGGGGAGTCCTCGATTGATCTTAGAGTGCATTCCACTACTGTCCGGTTCACTTCATAGGTTGAGCCCCGGCTGAGAGCCTCGACAGTAGCGGGTCACGCGGGGTGACCGTCCCAAGAGCCTCCACAGAGGCTCCTTGAGCAGCAGTAGGGTCCCGATCGCGGCCATGGTATCGGGAATCGAGATGCTGCTTCATGGATTTGAAGAAAAGTTCGATTTTCCACCGAGACTTGTAGAGTTCGCAGATCATCCTAGCCGCGAGGTCAAACCGGTTGGTCAGAAACACCAACCACTTGCCCGTGTCGGGGTCGCGGTCACTGACACGCCGGAGCGTGCCTCGATAGTCCGTGCCTTTTACGGACTTTACGCCCGGAGACCTCGTGTCCGGTCATGCTCATGACACTCCAAGATGACGAACTGCGCGAGATTGCCCGCGATGTCGATGGCCGTATGCAGTTTTACTGCCCCTTTTGCTTTTCGAAACACTGCCCAGGGCGAGAGCGCGAGACAAAGCTCAATCGTTGTTGATTCGAGCGCAAGCACCTGACCATGAAAGCGAAATCCGGATTTCTTGGGGGCCACCGCGGTCGCGCGCGCGAGACAGTAAGCATAGAGGTCTTCCAGGATCGCCGTCGGTCGTGTCCAGTTCGCGTCGGCAAGTCTACTGCGCCGGACCGGACCGAAGCCGAGCTTTATCGACTCGCCGTCCTGCTGGGGAAACACGCGCTCGATGGCGCGGATCGAGTCGTGTCCGGTCATCTGGCCGAAGAGCAGCGACCCAAACCAGGTCCAACAATCAAGGCTCCGTACCCGGGCATCGCCGTCGTACTTCGCGACCAGCGGCTCGAACTCGGTTCGGGGAATCAGCTTGATGAGCTGGGAAAAAACGGTAGATTGCGCCACGGGCCTGAAACCTCCTGGGAAGACTTTCTTGGTCGAAAATCTTCTACCACAGGCTGGTTTTAGGTCTTTTTCAATCTTGCGCTATGCTTCCAGCCTGACAACAGTGAGTGTATTCCACTTCGGACTTTTTAATCAGAGAGTCAGACAGGAGGAACCGGCCTAACGCTCCATCTCTCTCCAGGATTCGGAGGCGATCTGTCTTGCCCGCGCACATTGAACAGGGGAGAGAAGGGTGGACGAGTCGGTAGCGCGAGGGTTCATGATATTGTGAGGATCTGGGTCGTGGCCGAGGCCCAGGTAGTGCCCTAGTTCGTGGGAAACTACGGGGCCAAGGAAGCCGCAAAGGCTCTCGATCACTGCACCGTAGGGAGGGTTCTGGGGCATTGCCGTCCACCCACAGGCCTGGACGCTTTCAGGTGTGCTCAAGGGCCCCGTGCGATCGAACACTTCAGTCGTCGCGATGAGCAGTCGTCGAGAGTCCTGGAAAGTGGAACGGATCCGGTTCATGTCGGGGAACGATGCAGGCCTAGCCAGGAGACCTAACTCGCGTGGGTGGACTTGCAAGTAGACTTCGACGCGAAACCCGATCCCGCACTGGGCCCAGAGCTGGTTTGCCATCAGGATGTCGTTCTCGGCGTCGTTCTGGGAAAGCACGGGAATTCCCGCATCCATCAAGAAGACAACCCTGCGGGGATCGTGGCTCTTGCCGGTTGAACTGAGAAAGTTGAAAAAACCAATCCTGCGATCAACGGGGCGAAGCGGGCATTGTGGCGCATATCCGAGTGTCTCCTCATTCTCTCTGGCCCCCTTTCTAGGCGTCGTAAGCGCAGTTGGCCAGTGCTGAATCGAAAGTGAGATGGATCCAGTTTGGATACGAGCTGAACCGGATCTCAAGTCAAGAGCAGTGAGGGATCAGAGCCGGATTTTCCTGAGTCGCAATGCGTTTCCGATCACGGAGACCGAGCTCAAACTCATCGCTGCGCTCGCGATCATGGGGCTCAGGAGCCAGCCGAAAACAGGGTAGAGGATCCCTGCTGCCAACGGCACTCCGAGGACATTGTATCCAAAGGCGAAAACCAAGTTTTGGCGGATGTTGCGCATCGTGGATCGGCTCAAGTGACGAGCACGGACGATTCCAAGGAGATCCCCTTTGACCAAGGTGATCCCGGCGCTTTGGATCGCGACATCGGTACCAGTGCCCATGGCGATGCCGACGTCCGCGCGCGCGAGCGCGGGAGCGTCGTTGACCCCGTCACCTGCCATCGCGACCCGGCGACCCTCCTTTTGAAGGGCTTCGATGACAGCGCTTTTCTGGTCCGGTAGGACTTGAGCGCGGACATCTTCGAGTCCGAGCTTCCGGGCGACGCTCAGGGCGGTCGAGAGATGATCGCCGGTCAGCATGACCAGTCTCAGGCCTTCTGCCCGCAGGAGCCGGAGCGCTTCCGGGGTCGTGGGTTTGATGGGATCCACGACGCGGAGGAGGCCTGCGAAAGTGGAATCCACGGCCAGCAACATGACGGTCTCACCGTCCTCGCGGAAGGGTTTTGCTAGGGCTTCGGCCGAATCGGCAGAAATGCCGAGAGCCTGGAGATGGGTCAGGTTTCCAATCGAGATCCGCTTTCCAGCAATCCGCCCGAGGATCCCCCTGCCGGCGAGGGATTCGAACTCAGTCACCGGTTCCAAGCTCTGGTCCGGAATCCCGTGGGAGAGAGCGCCCGCGAGGATAGCGGCTGCTAACGGATGTTCACTCGAGCGCTCTAGGGACGCAGCCCACCCGAGGAGTTCTTCGACAGTCCAGCTCGAAGCGAGTTCGACGCCGACGAGTTTCGGTTTTCCCTCCGTCAAGGTGCCTGTCTTGTCGAAGACGAGCGTGTCGACACTTTGAAAAAGCTCGAGAGCTTCGGCGCTTTTGATCAGAATACCGGCTTGGGCGCCACGACCGGTTCCGACCATGATGGACATGGGGGTGGCCAGACCCAAAGCGCACGGACAGGCGATGATGAGGACCGCGACTGCGTTGACCAGGGCGTAGGCGCCCTGGGGTTCGGGACCCCAAATCATCCAAGCTGCGGCAGTGAGAGCGGCGACCGTGAGGACCATGGGGACAAAATAGGATGCGACCTGGTCGGCCAGGCGTTGGATCGGAGCGCGACTCCGCTGCGCTTCGCCCACCATTTTCACGATTTGAGCCAGTAGCGTATCCGCTCCTACCCGTTCGGCCTGAAAGACAAAGCTTCCGGTGCCGTTCAAAGTACCCGCAGTGATGGGATCGCCCGCTCCTTTTTCAACAGGAGCGGATTCTCCCGTCACCATGGATTCGTCGATGGAGCTTCGACCTTCGAGGACCACGCCATCCACGGGCACTCGCTCTCCAGGACGAACCCGCAACCGATCACCCGGTTGGACGTGCCTGATATCCGTGTCTACTTCGGTGCCGTCCGCGTTGATTTGGCGTGCGGTTTTGGGAGCGAGCCCTAGAAGCGCTCGGAGTGCGCCCGAAGTCTGCCCTCTGGCCCGAAGCTCAAGCACCTGCCCGAGGAGCACCAGAGTGACGATGACGGCCGAAGCTTCGAAATAAATCCCGATCGCTCCCGTATGATCCCGGAAAGAGTCGGGAAAACCCTGGGGAAAAAGTGTCGCAATCACGCTGTAAACATACGCGACGCCAGTCCCGAGTGCGATCAAGGTGAACATGTTGAAGTGGCGCGTCCGCACGGAGCTCCAGCCGCGCTCGAAAAGGGGCCATCCGGCCCAAGTCACGACTGGAGTCGCCAGGACGAACTGGGTCCAGGTGAAAGTCGAAGGCCCCCAGCGATGAGCGAGGTTGAGGCCCGGGATCATCTCAGACATCGCCAGGACAAGGAGCGGCGCGGAAAGGACAGCGGCGACCTTGAATCGGCGATTCATGTCGAGGAGCTCGGGGTTCGGGCCATCGTCTTCCAGGGAAGCCTCGGTCGGCTCCAAGGCCATGCCGCAAAGGGGGCAGGTGCCCGGACCCAGCTGCTGGATTTGAGGGTGCATGGGGCAGGTGTAAGGGACCTGCGACTGATCCTTCTTGAAGCCGGAGCCGGCGTCCACCTGGGGATGGGTGTATTTGCGCGGATTCCGCTGGAAGGACTTCAGGCAATGCTCGGAGCAGAAGTGGAAAGTGAGACCCTCGAACTCCCAGGTCTCCGAGTCGGAGGGGTCGACCTGCATCCCGCAAACGAGATCGGGTTTCAATTCTGGGGAAGCAGGCGGGGCAGTGGGATTGCAGCAGTCATGGGCCATGGGGTTCGCTTTCAGGGAGTCGCTCCGTTTTGTATCCAGAGTCGAATGATGCTCAGTTGATCGGCTGGGATGCGTGGCATTTGGGTCGAGGGCGGAGGCATTCGTCGAGGATCAGAGTCCGGTCGAGCCAGCGCCCGCACCAATCCACTTTCGTTTGGGTTTCCGGGGAGGACTAGTTCCCGGGGAGAGTCGAGGAGATCCCTCAGGGTGTTCAGGGAGACCCCTGAGGCTGGGCCCCCCGTCGTGTGGCAGCCTAGGCATTTGGGCTCGAATAGCAGGTGCTTGATCGAGGCGAACGAAGGCTGAAGCCCCTCGGGACTCGGGAGGGGGCTCGGCTGAGGGGACGGAGAGGTCGTGGGTCGTGGATGAGCCACCCTTTCGGGAGCGCCTCGCCGGATCCAGTCAGCCAGCAGGTTCTGTTCGGCCAAAGGGAGCGGCCCACTCGGAGGCATCCTTTGGGCGACGAGTGCCACTTGTGAGATTCGGCTCAAGTTGGCTTTGATGGAGGCATAGGTCTCGAGATTGACTCCTCCGGAACCGCCGTGGCACTGGGTGCAACGAGGTTGAAAAACATGGTCGCGCACAAAAGCATAATCCACAGTGGAGCTGTTCACGGGGGGGAGCGGAGGGATGGGGGGAGGATTCACAGGAGCAGGAGGCCCACCCGGTTGTTCCGGCGCGCCCGCATCAAACCATGCCTTCACGATTTGAGTCTCCGTCTCCGAGAGGGAGCCGCCCTTGGGCATGCTCTGGTTCACGAGTGTGGCTTGGCGGATTGACGGCAGGAGCGATCGAAGGCTCGCGTAGTCCTCGAGATTGACGCCACCCGAGGACCCGTGGCAACCCAGGCACTTGGACTGGAAGACAGTCCCCCGGACGAAGGAGTAACCCAGCCAGCGATTGTCGATTCGAACCGATGAACTCGCGTCCGTCTCGGGAGCCCCTGTTTCAATCCAGGTGCGAACCATCGTGAGCTCGTCCGGAGAGAGCGCTGCCAAGCCTGAGGAAACCGGCGGCATGCGTGAGGAGTCAGTGCGGCTCAGTGCTTTCCAGAGTCCGCTGCCATCGGTAGCTCCAGGCATCAGGAGATTGCGTGGGGAGTTCAGGAGATCATCGAGTGTTTTCAGGGGAACGCGCGCAGCAGGTCCAGTCGCAGCGTGGCAGCCCAGGCATTTGGGTTCGATGATTTTGCTCAGGATCGATGCGAAGTTGGACTTCAAGGGCGTCGCGTCCGGAACTCCCGGTCCCCCGAACTCGGGCGCGCCTGCGCGAATCCAGCGCTCCAGCAAACTCCGTTGCTCGGATCCCAAGGGGTTTCCTGGCGGCATCTGTTGCTCAGTCAAGGCCATGCGTTCAATCTGCGTGAGATTGGCTTTCACTTCCGCGTAAGTCTGAAGGCTCAGCCGCCCGCCCCCGGTATGGCAACTCAAGCAGCGGGGGGCGATGATTTGATCGCGAACGTCCGCGTAGGAGAGAGAATGCGAGGAGAATTCGACCGTCGCTTTTTCGTGGTAAAAATTGCCACAACCCGTCGCGAGGAGCATCCACGCGGCTCCGCTGCCCAGGACCTGAACCCACTTCATCGTTCGCATTTGATTCCTTTCTCTTCCACGGGAGTGGCGGCAAAGGGCTCGGCAGAGTCCCGGGTTCCGTCCAGCTTCACGCGAAGCCGCAGCCTTGCAGGGTTCGTTCCCGATGTGAATTGGGCTTCATTGAAGTCTGGGTCAAAGGATTCAGCGCCCCATCGTGAGCAATTGAATGATCTCATGGATTTTATCCTCGGCTGCAGCGTTGTCCTTCGAGCGCACCGCGGACTTCACGCAGGCCCCGAGGTGGGTTTCCAGCACGGCCATTTCGAGCGATTTCAGAGCAGATTCGGCGGCGCGGAACTGGATGAGGATATCCGGGCAGTAGCGCCGAGCCAAGATCATGGATTCGATTCCGTTGATCTGCCCGCGGATGCGACTCAGCCTGCCCAGGGCATAGGAATGATCCGGATGTTCATCGGCCATCGGGCAAGCAGACGGCTTCTCGGTGGTTTTGATGCGCCTTTGAGCAACAGACTTCTTCGTTGGCATGGAGCCAAGGAGTTATACCCCACCGGGGTATCCGTCAAATGGTTCCGTGTGTTGGTGCGGATTACTATTCCATTCCGGGTAACGCGGAGCGAGTCAGGAATCCCGCGAGTCCGAGCACACCGATCACGAGGATCAACTCGAGACGGACTTCTCGGCAGATACTTTTGGAGAACTGGAGCTCGCCCGCCGGATTCCATTTTCGGAGGTGGAAAAACTGATTGATCGCAGCAGCCAGGAGTGCTGCTCCGAAAAGCATGGTTTTTCCGAAGACGAGCTTTCCGTAATCTTGGGCGGTCCAGGGGTGAAGCAGGGGCACTCCCGCCGTGTAGGCCATCAGGAGACCGCTCAGTCCGATGACGCCGGTACTCGCCATGGCAAATTTTGAAAAGCGCTCCACCACACGGTGAGAGATCGAAGGCGAAAAAGTTCGTGGGAAGTCGATCCGGGTTTTGAGCCAAACCCAGAGCGAATGGAGCCCGCCTACCCAGACGGCGGCTCAAGTGGCATGCGCCCAATCCACAGCGATCCTCCAGCCGAAACGACTGGGATGGCCAGCGGCGTGGCTGCTCAGAACCGGAATCAAGGGGAGCAGTAAGGCCAGAGCCACCCAAGCCGGTTGAAATTTGGGATGAGTGGATTCGTAGCGCGGGAGCCCTGAAAAAACCAAAAGAATCAGGACCCTTAGGCACCAGAGGTGTCCGAACCCCGTGTGGGCCATCGCCGCCCACAAGTCGTCCGGCGCCCAGGAGTCGGCCATGTCCTGGGCTGAGAGGATCATCCAGGTCAGCGAACTCAAGCAGGTCAGGACTAAGAGCAGACGGATTCTCCGGGGAGCCCGGGTATCGAGCACCTCAGCTTCTAGGCCGCCCGCGGGAAGGATGTAGGCCTGGAAAAGGATCGCCCCTGTCAGGAAGAGGGAGAAAATGTAATCCAAACCGTGAAGGGCTCCCAAGAGAGACGTCATGTTTGAGACCTACTTCGGTTCAAGTTTGAAACTGTAGCTGCCTTGCATCTTGTGGGTGTCCTTGGAGACGGCTTTCCAGGAGACGGTGTAGGTCGCTTTCTCTTTCTTGAGCGGCTTGAGGGGTACTTGAAGGGATTTGTCATCGCCGGGGAGAGTTGTCGGCTTACCCACACTGACGACTTCACCCGTTTTCGCGTTTTTCACTTCGAGCTTCGACATGGCCACTTCGAGACCTTCCGAGAACTCCAGAATGACTTCGCTCGGTGCTTCGGTGAGAACCGAGTTTTCGGCGGGAACCTTGGATTCGAGATGAGTATGGGCAAAGACCGGAGATGCGGAGAGGATCAAAATGGAAAGACATGCGGAGTAAAGGATCGGTTTCATTTTCAGCTCCTGGTTCGAGAGTTCAGTGGTTCAGTGGGACGAACTACCCACGTCGAAATTCAGGATCTTTTCGACGCCGCTGGGAAAAATCAGTTTGACGGCCCAAGGGCCCTTCATTGCAAAGGGGGCCTTCAGGGTGTATTTGCCGGGCGAGACTTCCCGAACTGCGGGCTCCTCGGATCCCATGTCCATGCTCGTCATGGAGACTTGGGCCTTCAGCTTCAAGCCTTTTGCGGGAGAGCGGTCTTTCGAGTTCCGGATGGTCAAGGTCAAGCGGTTTGTCCCCACGCGGGCGGGAGTCGACTCGTTTTCGATTTCCAATTCATAAGGAATGGCCCCCGAGGTTTTTGTGCCCGCTTTGGGTTTCATAGAGCCCATGTCCATGCCTTCCATTCCCGATCCTTCCACCATCATCTGATTCATCATGCCGACCGCGGGCTCGTCGTCTCCGAAGCCCCGTTGGTCCTGAAGCTTTTCACCCTCCTGACCCTGAACCGTGATGATGTGTTTGGGCCGTATTTTAGGCATCTGAGTCATCCCGTCTTCTCCCGCCCAAGCGGACGCTTGACTGAGGAGAACGAACCCTAAAGTAGCAATCAATGGGTGATTCACGGCGGTTTCCTCTCAATTGAGCAGGTACTGGTGGTTCTGGTTGAGTAACGTTCGTCTTGGAGCGATGTGCTGATTGAAGAGGGAGCTGAAGTTGAGGACAAAGCCCACTTCAGCGACTTGCTCGAAAGCGACACCGGAACTTTGTGCAATCGCCAAGGAGCTCGCTCGCCACTGTCCTTGATACTGGGCGACGAAATCAAACCCTTGTCCGAGGCGTTTGACACAGGTCAGGGCGTATCCTGTGGTTCGAGCACCCTGAACCTTGAAGTAGGATTTATATCCACCAGTGAGCGCAACTTGGTAGCCCGGAAGTCCGAATGGGCTGTGGAGGTATCGGACTGCGACAGCGAGGGAGTTCGAGTCGGCTTGGAACGTCTCCGCCACATTTCCCAGCGAGTGCAAGTCGCTCCCCCAGCTGATGATGTCTTGGGCCCTGAGGTCCCAGCGGCTCCCTTGAACGAAGTGATGTGCTCGTAACCCAAGCCCAAGGAGGGAAAGCTTTCGAAAGCTTCCATTCCAGGAGCCCCCAATCGTTCGAGGGTCCCCCCGAACGAGTTTGTTCCCGTCTCGCTGCCGATGCCGGCGCTGTTGATCAAGTGTTGGGCGTGTATGCTTTCGAAGGTTTTCAGCCCTTGGTTGAAAGTGACTTGTGCCACGTTCGAATAGCGGTGTTCTTCGATGTTTTTGCCTGCGGAGAAGGGGTCTAGCGGATTGGTCAATGTGATCAAGTCATCGCCGCGGAGAGTGGGGAAGTCGACCAAGTGCGCGGTCGGATTGTCGGTTCGTCCTAGGACGGCTTCGAATTTCTCGCTCTGGAAGTCCACGAAAGCCTGGTGGAGGAACAGTTGAGTGCCTACGCCTGTTAGGGATTCATCGGGAGTGAGGCCGCCCATCCCGAAACTTCCGACGCCGGTTCCGGTGTAGAGTTTTTGGGCGGCTCCCAGAAAGACTGCGGAGTCGCTGAAATTCAATCCGGTTTCCGCTTTCGGGTGTGCGGAGTTCCGGCCCCCTCCGAACGTCCCGATCCCGACCCCTTGGATCTCGATTTGGGGTGCGGTGCTTTCATCCTCGGGAATCGGTACTGGCTGCGACATCGTCGCCCAAGCCTGGCAGCCCAGCAGTGTGGCCAAAAGTAAGGGGATCATGAGCTCACCTGCACGATTTCTGGAACCTTGACGCCGTGGTCAGCCGCGTCGTCGTACATGAGCATGGTCATCATTCCTCCTGGAAAGAGGCCATTGTTGGTACTCGCGAGATCGCTGTGGTCATGGAAGTGCCACATCCCCGGATTCGAGCCCTGAATGATGATGTCCGAAGTGGTGCCTGGAAAAACCGGGATCGTGTTGAGACGCACCGGCGAAACGAGAGGAGAACCGTCTTGGCAAACATGCCAGAAGTCGTGTCCGTGCAAATGCATGTAGTGAGGAATCGCCCCGGCACCGACCAGCCTGACCCGGATGTTCTCGCCCGACTTGATCCTCATCTCATCCGTCATCAGATACGACTTGCCGTTGATCATGAAAAAATTGAAGTTCGGAGTGACATTCAAGCCGATCCGCGAACTGGCGTAAGGAGGGATGTAGCCGGACTGGACGGCATCGGTAAACGCTTTTTTGTTGGCGAACCAGCCCATCATCCGTCCGCTCATTTCCTTCATGAGGTGAGGGGATTGGTTCATTTTTTCCATGCTACCCATCATCCGCAGCATCTCTTCCATCTGCTTTTCAACCATGACGGTATCGACTTCGCTGAGGAGCATCGTATACTCGCGCTCATACGGAAAAACGCGTTTCACCCGATCGTCCTTCGCCTCGATGATCAAGGAGCCGAACATCCCCGCCTGCACGTGGAGGTTGGTCATGTTGTGGCAGTGGTAGAAGTGGGTACCGGACGGCTGCGCGCGAAATAGGTATTTGAAAGTCTGGTTGGGTCCCACACCCCACTGGGTCCCGTTGGGAACTCCATCCATTTCGCACGCCAAGATGATCCCGTGCCAGTGGATCGTGTGGAACTCCGAAGTCCGGTTGGTGAAGTTCACCAGCACCCAATCCCCCTCGGGAACCCGGATCTCTGGCCCTGGGTAAGTCCCATTGTAGGTGAAGGCATGAATCTTGATCCCAGGCAGGATCTCGTGGACGTTGATGGTCAACTCGATATCGTACTCGTGGACTTTTTCGCCCGGCTGAGGAGCTTTGCGTGGGTCGTAGAGCGGGGCTGTCGATGCAGGATGAAAGGAGTGGGTCCAAGCAGTGGGCACAGCCGCGGACGCAGCGTCGGAGCCGACGGAGTTGCCGGTGCCTCCGGCCTCCGCCCAGGATTGATGCGGACTGCCCAAGAGCAGGCCCGCTCCGAGCACCGCGCTTCCGGTCCCCGCAGTCGTGATAAAATCCCGCCGGGAGAAACTCTTCTTCAATCTTTCGTCGTTTCGATCCATGAGGTCAATCCTCGCGTTGAGTGGGGGGGCTCGGTCAGGCTAACGAAGGAGTTCGTTGTTTTGTGACATCAGGACCGAACCTAGCACTGAAGCCATCCCCGAGTCACATACGGGGAGGGGGTATAATGACTTGCTTTTAAAGTGGATTGAATTCGATAGTTGGAAATGATGGTGATGAAGCAGTGAAAGTGCCTTTGAACCCGCAGTGGCCGGATGATGCGACAGACCAAGCATTGCTCCTCGCATACCGAGCAGGGGACTTTCAGGCCTTCAATTCCCTTTATGCTCAGCATTCGGCTCGGATCTATGGTTATTTGAAGCGACGCCTGAGTTCCGCTGAAGAAGTTGACGAGGTGTTTCAGGCCGCATTTCTGAAGCTTCACCATTCGCGGAGCAAACTGTCTGCGGATTACCCCTTTCTCCAGACGCTCTTTGTCATCGTGCGCTCCGTTCTCCTGGATCATTGGCGAAAGACGCGCTCCACGCAGGAGCGAGGGGTGGAGGATGCGGGGTTCTTTGATGGTTTGCCGGATGAACGAAGCTCCGCAAGCCCTGACTCCGAGTCCACCGAGGCGGCCGAGGAAGCGCTCATCACCCAGAAACTCGCTCACTTGCCGCAGGTTCAGCAGGAGGCAATCCGCCTGCGGGTTTTTGACGAACTTTCCTATGCAGAGATTGCACAGCGGCTCAATCGACGGGAGCCGGCCATCCGGCAGCTTGTCAGCCGAGGCCTGAAGCGCCTTCGTGCCCAGTGGGGCTCGTTCGGATGAAAGACTTGAGCGGTGTCACAAATGGCAAGGCTGACCCGTTAAAGGGTAGGGGTGCTCGAACGGCCTCGAATGGAGGGAGGGTCTTGTGAAGCAGAGTCAAAAAGGCGAAAAAAGTGAGTTTGCGGCTTTTCTTGTTTCCACCGAAGTCGTTCCTCCTCAGGGTTTGTCTGCCAAGATCCTGTCCGGGGTCCAAGTGGCCCTGAACCCGAATGCTTGGGCGGTGTTCGCGAAACTTGCGCTCCTCCATTTTTTCAGCGCGGTGGTGACCCTCTCAGTTTGCCCGCAGTTCGGGCTGAGGACCTTCGGCGAGGGCATGGGTCTCATGCACACCTTCATGGGACTGGGTGAATATGGGTGCAGGGTTGCCTGCGGTGGACTCTTCACCGGAGTCACTCTCGCACTTTGCGGTCTTCTCCTTCGGCCCGAGGAGGTCCGGGTACTTCGGTCCCACGAGCTGCTCCAGGTCGGAACCGTTACTTTCCTCTCCTTGGGCGCCTTCATCATGCTGGATGCCGAGATCGCACTGGGGTTCGCGATGAGCTGGCTGCTTGGGGCCATCTTATCCGGCGCGGCATCGTTGGAAATCAGTTGGGCGCTGAGGCGGAGGTTTTGGGCGAGTTGAAGGTGACCTGCTCAGGCTTCTCCGCGGTCCAAATAGACCGTTTGGGTATCCGCATTGAAGCCAAAAAGCTCTCCGTAACGGCCCCACCCGATGAGGGTGTCCAGCACTTGGTGGGCTGGTTCGTTGGGTAGCCAGTCTTGGATGGAGGAAACTGCCTCAGATGCAGCGAGACTGAAATCCTCGCACTTTTCGAGTTTGCCTTTGAGAAGCCTGACGAGTTGAAGCTGGCTCATCTGATCGTGGACCATGCGCTTGCGAAGATTGACGTCGCCTGCGACGAAGCGTCGCCCGAGTTCGGTGACGACGATCATGTTTTTCGGAGTATCGACGAAATCCAGGAGCTCCGCCGCTTTGGCCATGATGAGGATCTGGATCGAGTCTCGGTTCAAGGCATTCGCCAGCGCGAACGCGTCGACCCGGCCCCCTTGGCGCGCGATCATCTCGACTAAGCCGATCACTTCGTTCAAGTTGATGGGAGGAATCGCTTCTGCGGAGGACGCGGCCAAGGCCGGGGGTACCCAGTCCGGCGTATCGGGGATGATCGCCTGGGTGATGACGTCATGGATGTCATCCACGAGGCTCTTGAAGGTCCCGCTCTTCTCGTCCCGCGGGTAGGGAAGGTCGTTTCGGATCGCCAGCCGGATATGACCGGGGTTCGTACCCATTACCAAAATCCGGCTTCCGAGCGACACGGCCTCGATGATGTTGTGGGTGACGAGGACGATACTCTGGATGGAGGTTTTTTTAGAAGTCCAAAGATTGAGCACTTCGCGGCGGAGCACTTCGGCGGTCAAGACGTCCAAGGCGCTGAAAGGTTCGTCCAAAGAGAGGACCGGCCGCTCCATGACCAAGGCACGGGCGATTCCCACCCTTTGCTTCATGCCTCCGGAGAGCTCGCGCGGGTAGGCTTCCTCGAATCCTTCGAGGCCGACTAGATCGATCGCCCGTTTGACCCGCTCCTTCACTTCGGTTTCAGGAAGCTGAAGCGGCTCGAGTCCCAGGGCGACGTTGGCGGTCACATCCAGCCAAGGGAGGAGCGCAAAGTTTTGAAACACCATCGCGACGTCCGCATTGGGACCGTTGAGGGGAGCGCCCCTTCGGGTGACCGACCCTTCGGTCGGCGACAGCAGACCTGACAGGATCCGAAGACAAGTCGACTTTCCGGATCCCGAGGGCCCGAGGAGGACCAGGACTTCACTGGGGAGAAGCCCCAGGTCGATGTTTTTCAAGACCTTGATCTTCTGGCCTGAACTGAGCGCAAAAGTCTGGTGGACACCCTTGAGTTCGACCAATGGGACTAGATCCGTGGACTGGTTCATCCTGCCATCTCCTTCATCATCGCTCAAACCTGAAGCGGGTTTCCGCAAGGCGGTAGGCCGGGCCCCAGACCACTCGATTGATCGTGACCACGGCGACGATCATGGCGATCAGGCAAGCTGCAAGTAGGGGAAAGTTGCCGGAAGCGGTTGCTTCGCTGATCAGTGCGCCGAGGCCCCGGGTTTTTAAGGTGGTTCCCCGGAACTGGATGTACTCCGAAACGATGCTGGCGTTCCAGGCGCCACCGGCAGCCGTCACCCAACCGGTCACGAGCGACGGAAACACCGACGGCAAGTAGAGCTTGAGCCATGCCGTGCGGCGGGAGATCCCGA
>JAYVNB010000188.1:0-4846 GCA_043759365.1 Bacteriovoracaceae bacterium
CCACTTGGCCGGGAGTGAAGCGGTCTGGCCGCGCTGGCGCGTCACAGGCTCCTGGAGTCGCTCCGGATCATAAAGCTCCAGGAGAGCGGCTTGACCGCGGGCATGAAGCTTTCCACGGTTCAAAGGATGCTCAGGATTTCCTTCCAGCTTGATCGGCCGGCCTTCGCGAGTCTTGACCAAAAGGCCGTAGCCGGTTTCAGGATCGGTCGAAGCGTAGAAGTTCGGCACACCCGGAATGATTTCCTCGGGCCTCACCACGTAAGGGATGATCTTGTGCACGGGACGGCGGGCGCAAGCGAGGCTCGCCATGGCCATGGAAGCGCCCATGAGAGTCAGGAAGTCCCGACGCGCAATCCCTTTGGAATCGAACTTGTCGATCAAAGCGATGGTTTCGATCGGTTTGTCGTGAAACTCCTGCCCGCGCTTTTCCAGCCGGGCTGAATCGCTCCAATAGGCCGGAGAAAGCTCTTCCGGCGCGATCCAGTGACGAGGAGCGACAAAGTCTCCAGTTTGCTCGGTGATCTGGTTTTCCATAATTTCTTTCAGTAATGGCAGGTGGAGCAATTGATGGGAGCCACAGGCTTGCCGCGGGCATCCGGATCATTCGGGTAATATTTCGCCAGAACACTCCGCGGAGTGGTCCGACCACGGTGGCAGTCCAGGCACCAACCCATATTCAGCGGCGCATACTGGTAAACCCGCTCCATTTCCTGGATGGGGCCGTGGCAGGTCTGGCACGAGACTCCGGCGGTGACATGGCGGCTGTGGACGAAGTGGGCATGATCGGGAAGTTCGTGGATCCTCACCCATTGGATCGGAATGCCCTCGTTGTAAGCCTTGGTCAGCTTCTGGATCCACGGGCTATCGGTCTTCACGACCTTGTGACAGTTCATGCAGATCTGCGCTTGCGGAACCGATGCGTGCGCCGATTTGTCGGCAGTCACGTGGCAATACATGCATTCCATCTTGTATTGACCCGCATGGAGCTTGTGGCTGTAGGGAATCGGCTGCTCCGGCGAGTATCCTTGGTTGGATGCCGACGGAAACATCGTCACTACCGCGTAAGCGATCGCGGGAATCAGGAAAACTGCGGCCAATACGGCAAGCTTCTTCTTGGAATCCAAAGTGCTGGCTTTCGGAGAACCTTCGACGCGAGACATGGATCGCACCTACATCTGGGTTGGTTGCATCTAATGCTAAGACTGAAGCGATTATTTTTCTTTATCCTCGATCCGCCAAACTTTCCACACTGTTTCTTTCAGGCTCTTTCAAGATTCTTCTGAAGGTAGACGGACCTAGGTCGAATCCCATCTCCCCGCTGTCTAAAGATTTGACAGCTGACCGACCAGAACGAGGAACGGTCATCGCGAGGCTGGAATAACTGTCCGAAATGACACGAGGGTCATTTCGGCCCTGATATTGCTCTGCATCACTCCCGAGAGAGACGCCGGAGACTCCGCAAACGGAATGCGGGTTCGACGGATGCACAAGCGATCGCCCTTCGGGGCGCCAGTGGAGTGGAGCAGAAAATGCGTAAGAAAATTTTCAAGAATCAACGAATGGTTTGGACGGCGATCGTCCTGAGCTCGGCTTTGACCCAGACGTCAGCCTGGTCCGACGAGGCTGCTCCGGCCCCCATCGAAGCGGCTGCCCCCCAGGAACCCCAGATCGATTTCCGTTTTCCGACCCCGGTGTTGATCTCGCCCGGTACCGCGATCACGGACTCAGGGACGCCCCCTGCCACCGCGTCGCCTTCGTATGCTCCCGCTCCTCCAGCGCCTGAGGCCGAGTACTTCGATTCCGACAAGGCCCGCGAACAGGAAGTCACCCAAGAGCGCGAGCTCGAGCGGCAACGGCACTTGGAAGAACGCCAGGCCGTTTTCGAAAACGTCATGGCTGGCGGAGCCGCCCCTGCCGGCTCCGCAGGGACCGCGGCTCCTTCCGTCGCCGAGGTTCGTCCGACTCTGATCATTCCTCCCGGCTTCAATCGCCAGCAGGCCCCGAACTCGGTCCGTCCATCCGAAGGACGCATTTACTCCCGCGGGGGGTTCCACGAACCCGAGTGCGAAGACCCTTCTTTCAAGGCCACCCTCAAGAGACTCGTCGAGCGCGACCAGAAGCTCATCCTGAAACAGGCGCGTCACATGGAAGCGATCCGACGCCTCCGCAACGAAGAAGGCCAACACCCGGCACCCGAGTTGCTTGCGAAACTGCCTCCTTTCGATACCGCCCTTCGCTCCCGGATCTCCCAGGGGATCCCCAAGGCCACGATCGTCAAGCGCAAGCCCAAACTCGATCGATGGATCTACAACGGTCAGGCCGAAGAGAAAATGACCGAGATGCAGAATGCGAGCGCGCAAATCAAGCCCCGGGTCAAATCCCAGGTTGAAAGCTACGGAAAGTTCCGGCAAGGCCTGGACAAATCCCAGCTCGCCGATACTTCACTGAAGTTCTTGGAGTCCTACAACGCCGAACGAGTCGAAGTGGAACATTGGATCGAGTCTTTCGACCGGGTCTGCAAATCAGTGGCTTACTTGAGAAAAGCCCAGAGTCGGGGAATGGCGTCGGTCGTGAGTCTCAGGTAGAACCGGGCGAACATGCCTTCCCGACCGCGCAGTTCATCCCGCAAGCGACTCTTCGCCTGGACCCTGGTCCTCGCTCTCCTGCTGGGGATCGCTGCGCTCGTAGCCTGGAGGTCCGAGAGTTGGGTTCAAAAGAGGATCATCCAGTCTTACATCGACCGGATCCAGCCCTCGCTTCCCTTCAAGATCGAAAAATTCGAGATCGAGACTCATTGGAAGGACTTGCGCTCAGGTCGGATTTCCCGCGTCGCCATGACACTGAGCCGCACCCCGTTCCGCCTCCAGGTGGAGGGGCCCGTGGATCTCGGCTGGGACTCTCGTGACTCCGAATGGACCGGCGTCTATTCAGCGATCGCCCGCTGGGAAGGACCGATCCAGATCGAACCCACCCGGATTCGTCTCGAAGTTTCAGCGCCCAAGAGTTTGAAGAGCATTCGGGAGTTCAAGCTCTCCGCATCCACTCCGAAAATCGCCGGAGCCGTGGAGATCGAGGATCTGGTCCTCGAGGCGCACTGGGCCGACCTTCAGTGGTCGGCGAAGCTCCTGGCCAGGAAGTTCGCGTGGACCGACGCTGCGATCTCGGATCGCGCGGTCCATATCGACCACCCCGAGCTCAGCCTTCAGGGTCCGATGACTTTGGCTCCTTTCAGCCTCGATGGGACGCAAGCGCTGCATGCCAGTGGCCGAGGCATCGAAGCCCTTTGGGACAAGTCCTACTTCGACCTCCCGACCGCTCGAGCCCCGATCGAAGGGGCGCTCCACTGGAAAAGCGGCCCGGAATCCCTCGTGCTTCGTTCGCTCGGGCATGAGATCCGCCTCCACCCCGGCTTTCGCGGTTCGACGCTCGACTCCCTGAGCGTGGGCTGGAATATCCGGGAGCTTCCCATCCCTGCAACCCTGAGGCTCCTTGCCGGCGTCCCGCAACTGGGCTGGAGCCAGCCCATCCAATGGAAATCCGGACGCCTCACCTCCTGGGGAAACCTCCGCCTCGACTGGGAGGGAAATTCGCCGAGTGCGAGGATCGAGCACCTCTCCGGCAAAGTCCGCGTCCGCGACTTGGGCATTCGTTGGAAGGAAAAACGACTGGCCCTTCGCGGTCTGACGCTCGACTTGCCGCTGAATTCGACGCCGAGTGCGGCCTCGAAGATCGTCCTTTCGATCGAGAAGCTTTTTTTCCAGAAATTCAGGATGACTCTCCCGCCGACCGAGATCCTCACACGCTCAGGACCCGAAGGAGCCTTTAGCCTGGATACCGGCACTCCGCTCGCCTTGGCGATCGAGGGTGTGCCTCTGCGAATCGGTCGAATCTCCGCTCGAATCGACGGCCCAAGGACTCGGTTTGCGTCGAGCCTTCGCCTGGAGTCCACTCCTCTCGAGAATTTCCGGAAAGGACTCTGCTGGGAAAAGAAGACGATTCCTCCCGCCGCGCTCGCCCTGGACTTTCCGAATGTGGAGGCGGATCCCGAGATGATCGATCCACAGGGAAAACTGACGCTCAAGCTTTTCGAAGGTGCCGTCACGATCGAGGACATCGCGTTTTTCGACACCCTCACCGAAGTACCGGAGTCCGACTTCACTGCGAACTGGGATGGCATACGACTGGACCGGATGGCCGAATGGTTGGGATTCGGTGAAATGGACGGAATCCTGACCGGCTACGCCCGGAACGTCACTTTCGAGTCCTGGTTTCCCACCCACTACGACCTGCTGGTGCGCGCCAAGCCGCATTTCCACAGGGACATCGTCTTTTCGCCCGATGCGATGAAAAATTTCGTGAGACTCTTCGCGGGCGAAGACGTCGAGCAGCTGATGCCAGGTCTTGCTCGCTGGCTCGCCTTCGGCTGGCCCAGCCGCGTTTTCGGAGGCTACGATGTCAACTATCTCGGGATCCGGGCGTTTTCCGAAGGCGGATCGATCCTGGTCGAGACACTCGACTCCGGCCGGGAGCACTTCGTCCTCAAAGGGGACCGCTTCAAGATGCCCCTCCACAGCCAACATTACCCGCTGATCATGGACGCGACCGCCCTCGGAAATTTCGTTCGTCAAGTAGCCAAGCAGTTGGATACGATAGCGCGACAGAAGAAGGAGTCCGCCCATGCCAAGAACCCAACAGCCCCTCTCCCAACAGCCCCCACTTCGGATGAGATCGAGCCTCCCTGTCTCCCTCCGGAGATTTTCTGAACTGCTGACGCTCCCCGTTGCTGTGCTGGGCTTGGCCGTGGCCTCAGCCATGACTTTTTCTTCGTGCGTGACGGTGAATGTCA
>JAYVNB010000189.1:0-14329 GCA_043759365.1 Bacteriovoracaceae bacterium
CTCCAGTTCGTCCCCGAAGCCGCAGTCGCTTGGTGCATCGAAGCGAGTTGGATTGCCATCGCAAAGCGTTTTTACGACTACGGTTTCGGGGATGGGGAAGCCGACCAGAGAAACCTCGAATACCGGCGCGACCGCAGCGTTTTGACCGGACTCGGGATCGCGACCGCCTTTTTCGCACTCGGTGTCGCATTTGCTGCTACCGGTTTCCGCGGGTGGGCGATCTCGGCGAGTGCTTGGGCAGTCTCGAGCTTCTTGTTCTTGCAGTGTGGTCGCCGGTTGAAACACTACCAACAACCCGCAGGTCCGATCCCCTTTCGCACCCGAACGCGATTGCACGCGATGACCGGACTGAAACTCGTTGCCCGCAATTGGGGATTCGCTGCGGGAACCCTCGAGCGCAACCGAGTCCGCATCCGAAGAGAATTCGTCACCCGAGGCCCTGCCCTCTTCGTCCTGATGTCAGCCGCGCCTTGGGGAAACGCAGGTGGGGGACAAAGACCGGCGCGCATCGCACGCGAACTTCTCGCTCGTGGCTTCTCGGTCCTTTATCTTCATCTCGACCCACAGGAGGGTTGGAGCTCGCCTGTGGATCGACTGGAACACCCGCGATTCTCGGAAGTCGCGCTGCCGGAGTTCGATTTTTCGGAGCTGGCGCGCAGGGCCGGGGCCGGCGAGTCGGTCATCGGCTGGGTTTTCGCTCCGACGGAGGAGTTCGCTGCAGCTGGCTCAGCGCTCCGGAAGGTCGGAGGCCGCCTGATCTATGACCGAATGGATGATTGGAACTCCTCCCTCGGGGGGGACTGGTTCGACCCCTCCTGCGAAGCGGGTCTTGCGGCTTGCGCGGATCTCCTCCTGGCTTCATCCCGGCTTCTCCATGAGCAGCTGGAACGAATTTCCGGAAATCGAAAGGTCCACTTGGTCCCCAATGCGGTCGACCTGGGAGAGTTCGGAGCCTCGAACTACCCCCTTCCTTTTGACTTCCAACCCTCCGAAGCCTCTCCGTACCCCTCCACTGTCATTTACGCTGGTCACCTCCGGGGTGAGTGGTTGGACTGGGACTTACTCACCCAAGTGGCCCTGAAGCTTCCCCGCGTCCAGTTCCTGATGCTGGGATTGCCGCCCGAACAAACTCCTGGCGCAATGCCGGAGTCGGTTCGCTTCATCGGTCTTAAGCCCCATTCCGAGCTGGCCGCCTATTACTCCCACGCGGACGCAGGCATCGTGCCGTTCCGCCTCTCCCCCATGATTCAAGCAGTGAGCCCTTTGAAAGCCTTCGAATACCTAGCTTCCCATCTACCGGTGATCTCATCGGACCTGATCGAACTCCGCGGAGTGGAAGGAGTGGCGATCGCGGCCGATGCAGAGGAGTTCGCTCAGGCCATCTCGGCAGCGCTGCGCTCCGGGCCTCTCAGTCCTGAACTGCGCAGAGCTCACGAGCAGGCCCATTCCTGGGGGGCTCGCCTGGATGGAATCCTAAGTCGTTGCGGAGTCCCTTTGGGGTTACGCGGTGAGGGAGGCGCGTGATCCCGCTCCAGCCCGGCAGATGGATCGCCCTAGTCTCCCGAGCGGAAGCTTTTCCGGCGACCACCGGAGCGGGTGTGAAGCTTGAGCAAACGATTCGTCAGTACAACCGCCTTGGCTTTCACGTCTGCTCCGTGACGGACCGACCGGGCCGTTACGAAGTGCATCGAGCCGATGGAACCCGCGAGATCCGGAAATTCGCGGCTCGGATTCGTCGACGAAACGTGTTTCTGCGCCGCCGGTCGCGCTCGAGGCGGCCCGAATTCCTTCCCCACTGGATCTACCTTTTCTACCGACCCATTTTCTCGCGCGACTTGGCCCGCAAATTGGAGCACCTAGCTCGAATCCATCCGTTTGAACTGCTTCAAGCCGAATTTCCCGCATACGCTCCCGCTTGCGCCAGAATTGGGCGGAAGTGGCGAATCCCCAGCCTGCTGGTCGAGCACAACGCGGAGTTCGATCGCCTCACCCAGCAGCTCGCCACGAACTACAGAACGGGCCAGGACACTCGAATCGAAGACTGGCTCACTCGGACCGAAGTCAAAGCTTGCAACGACTGCGACCATGTCGCTCCCGTCTCGGAAGTGGATCGCGAGAAGCTTCAACTTGCCGGCGTCCTGCACTTCAAGCTGACAGTGGTTCCCCTCGGAGTCGATCTCGCCGCACTATCGAAGGAGAGCCGCATCGACTTGCGGGCGCGACTGGGACTTCCCTCCACGACTCGGCTCCTCGCCTTTCACGGAAACTTTCGCTCCCCCCCCAATCTCGAAGCGATTCAATCCTTGGCTCAACGGATCCTCCCGGGACTCGCCACTCGGGGAATCGATGCGGCCTGCATCGCCATCGGGCCCCTCCCTTCGAGACTGACCGAACTCCCGGGGATTCATTTTCTGGGTCCGGTCCAAGATCTAGCGCCGTTCCTGCTCGGTACCGACTTAGCTGCCCTCCCGATCGTCCAAGGAGGCGGTACTCGCATGAAGCTCCTGGAGTATTTCGCGCTGGGAATTCCGGTCGTTGCCACTTCCAAAGCGGTCGAAGGGATTCCCATTCAGGCGGGACTTCACGCCGTGATCGCGGATGACCTGGATGGTTTCATCGAAGGAATCGTGGGCGTATTTCAGGATCGAAGTTCGATCGATCTCGCCGCTTCCCGCAAGTTCGTGGAGAGGTACGACTGGTCTCTCCTCATCCCGCGTTATCTGCGGGTCGCCGGCCTGGAAACGACCTAAGCCGCTCCCCGGCAAAATCTGCGGCTCTTTTGCTGGACGCGCACTTTACCTGTCCAGACCGCTTGCCTTTTTATCTCGGGTTGTTACATTCATTTCGTCTCGAGATAAACTCCACGGACGGCGTTAATGAGGGTATTTAGCGATGCGCGTTAAGCGAATGGAAATCCAGGGCTTTAAGTCTTTCAAGGACAAGACGGTCATCCATTTTGATCATTCGATCACAGGGATTGTCGGTCCAAACGGAAGCGGCAAGTCCAACATCGTTGATGCTTTCTTTTGGGTCATGGGCGAGCAGTCCTACAAACACATGCGCGGCACGGGCTCCGAGGACTTGATCTTCAACGGAAGCTCAAAATACTCCCCTATGGGAATGGCCGAAGCCACGATGGTCCTCGAAACTGACGTTCCTGACACCGAGAACGCTCCCACTGGCGCGACTTCCGAGGACATGCCGGTTCATTTGAAAACCAAGGAGATCTCGGTCACCCGCCGCGTCTACCGGTCGGGCGAGGGCGAATACTTCATCAACGGCGTGCCAGCCCGCTTGAAGGATATCCATGAGCTTTTCATGGATACTGGCGTGGGAGCCAAGGGCTACTCGGTCGTCAGCCAAGGCGAGATCGGCAAGATCGTCAACTCGAAGCCCGAGGAGCGCCGCCTACTCATCGAGGAAGCCGCAGGCATCGCCAAGTACAAAGCCCGCAAGAAAGAATCCCTGCGAAAGATGGAAGCCACCCATGGCAACCTCTCACGCCTGAACGACGTCATCGCCGAGATCGAACGGAACCTCGGCTCGCTCGAGCGCCAGGCCCAGAAAGCCCGCCAGTACAAGAAGTACCGCGACGAGCTCCTGGACAAGGAAATGACCTGGGGCCGTCGTAAGAACCTGGTTCTCGGTCAACAGCTTGAAGCCGTCAAAAAGCAGCGGGACACTCTCGAACACGAGCTCGTCGGGTTGCGCGCCGAGCTTCAGACCGCTGAGAACTCGATCGAAGTCGACCGCATCAACCAACTGACCGAAACCAAAGGCGCCGAAGAGCTGCAGTTCAAGATACAGGAACTCTCGGTGGACCTCACCCGCCAGAAAAGCGCGCTCGACCTTTCACGGCGCCGCCAAGGCGATCTTTCCTCGCAGCTCGAAGCGATGGAATCCGAGCGCGAAGAGCTCACTGCGGCGATCGAAGCCTCCCGCGTGGCGATCCAGTCCCAAGAAGAGGAGTCGGGGCAGGCCGACGAGACTCTCAAAAACGCTTCCGTGGAAGCTCGCTCCAAGGATGATGAGGCCCGTGAGGCCCGCCGTTCGAACGACGCGAGCCGCAGGAGCCTCGACGATCTCAAGCGCGAACTGATGAACAGCGTTTCACGCTCGTCCGATCTCACTTCCCGCGCCGCTTCGCTGGCGTCGAGGATCGAAAGCGCCCGGGCCCAGGCGCAACGGCTGCAGGCCCAATTGGAGTCCCAGGCGGAACGCGCCGAGTCCTCCCGCATCGAGACCGAACGCGCCCGCGAGTCCTCCGAAACCACCCAGATCCGGCGCCAAGAACTTCAGGCCGCGAAGCGTGAACGCCAAGAAGAATTGCGCGGACTCGAAGACACGAATCGCCTGGCGCTCCGTGCCCGCGACGAAAAGAACCGCACCCTCACCCAGATCCGTTCACGACTCCAGTCCTTGAAGGAGCTCGACTCCGCCTACGAGGGCTTCGGAAACGGCCCGAAAGCCGTCCTGGATTGGGCCAAAAACTTGGGCGCCGAATCGCGCCTTCGCGCGGTCGCCGACGCCATCGACGTCTCCTCGGGGTACGAGCAGGCCCTGGAAGGTTGGCTTGAAGGCCGCCTGGAGAACCTGATTTCCGAAGATCCGGATCTCGCCATCAAGGCGCTTGAACGGATTCAGAAGGAAAACTCGGGGAGAGCATCGATCCACGTCGCTCCCGAAGCACCGCGCGGCACCACCGATTTCGGCGGGATCAGCGCAACCCTCGAAGCCGCTGGCTTCGAGGTGATGGGTGACCTGGGACGCTTCGTGCGGATCCGCCGGGAATCCGGCGAGAACGTCTCCAACATCGCCCAACAGTTGATCTCCTACGTCTGCGTCGTCAAATCCCTCGCTCCCGTGACGGATTTCATCCGCAAAGGAAAACTCCCCGCGCTCCATGGCTGGTCGCTCGCTGCGATGGATGGAGCAGTCCTCGACTCCGACGGCATTCTTCGCGGAGGCTCGACGGAGTCCGGAAAAGTGGCTAGCGTCCTCGGACGCAAGCGCGCGATCGCTGACCTTGAGATCGAAGCCCAAGTGGCGCAGATCGTCCAAGAGGACGCGGATACTGCGGCCGTTGCCGCCACCGAAGCGCTTCAGGCCGCCCGCACCGGGCTCGAACAAACCCAAGCCGAGCTGCAACAGGTCGAGGTCCAAGCGGCTGCGCTCGATCGCGACGTCCATCAGATGAACCGCTCCCTCCGGGATGCCGAAAGCCAGCTTGACCTGACCCGCGCCGAGATCGCCCGCAGTACCGATCAGGGCGACGAAGCCACGGCCCAACGCGCGGAAATGGAGGAGCACATGATTGAGCTCTCCTCCCGCCGCGAAGAGTTCGAAGCCCGCATCTCTGCTTCGGATAACGCTGCGCAGGAGAGCGAAGAGACCCTGCGCCGACTCGAAGGCGAGCTCCAGACTCTGCGAGTTCTCGAGGCATCCCTCAAAGCCCGCGCCGAAGGCCTGGGCCGGGAGCTGGCAGGCAACCGCTCCCTGATCGCCGACCGTGAGCGCCGCCTCAATGAAGTCACGCGCCTTCTCGATCGCGCTTCGCGCGAGCAAGAGCAGTTCAGCGGAGGCGAAGGCGAGCTTGAAACCCGGATCGTCGAGCTCACGATCTCCTTGGCTGAGAACCAGGAGCTCTTGGCCGCGACCAAGGACCGACTCGAGCAGGTCAACGCCAAGGTCAAGACCAACCTGAGCCTCATCCGGGAACTTCATGGCGACGGAAACGAAAAAACCACCCAAGCCAGTCAGTTCGCCGTCGACGTCGAACGCATCTCGGGGGAGATCGCCCACCTCGTTCAGAACCTCGAAGAGAAGTACGGGCCGGGCTGCCTCGAGCGTGCCGTCACTTCGCCCGTCCAAGAGGAGATGAACGAACCCATCATCACCACCGAGATGTCCCAAGAGGACGAGCGTCTGCTCGGAGAGGACGTCGAGCGCCTCCGCGAGCGAATCCGCCGTTTGGGCGAAGTGAACATGATGGCCATCGAGGAGTTCGAGGAGACCCAGAAGCGCTTCGAGCACATCACCCACGAGCGCCGCGACCTGGAGCATTCGATCAAAAACCTCGAAGAAGCCATCGAACACATCAACAAGACCTCCGAAGAACGTTTCAAGAAGGCCTTCGAAGCCATCAAGGAGCGTTTTGAGCGGCTTTTCCCGATCATTTTCGGAGGCGGGTTCGCCAAGCTCGAGCTCTGCTATCCCGAGAACTCGCAGGACATCCTCGAGGCTGGCGTCGACATCATCGCATCGCCCCCAGGCAAGAAGGTCTCGAACATCACGCTGCTTTCCGGAGGTGAGAAGGCTCTGACCGCCGTATCCCTGATCTTCGCGATCTTCATGGTCAAGCCTTCGCCGTTCTGCATCCTAGACGAAGTCGACGCTCCGCTCGACGATGCCAACATCGGCAAGTTCAACGCGCTTCTGCGGGAAATGTCGGCGAAAAGCCAATTCATCCTCATCACCCACAACAAGAAGACGATGGAGTTGAATGACACCCTCTACGGTGTGACGATGGAAGAGCCCGGCGTCTCCAAAATGGTTTCGATCGAACTCCAATGATCATCGCGTTCCTGCTCGCTGCGAGCTCCATGACGGCTCCCGCCTCAGCGGCCACTTCGAAAGCGGCTCTCGCGAAGATCCCGTCCGAGCTCCTCGCGATCGAAAAAAGTTATGCCGAGGCAGGCACCCTCCAAGCCAAGTACTCGCAGCTCACTTTCAAGGCCGCGATGAATTCGGAGTCTCGGAGCTCGGGCAATCTCTCGATCAAACGGCCGGACAAGCTCAAATGGGAGCAGACCCAACCGGACATGAGCTTGACCTTGAGCGACGGCCGGACCGTTTGGTTCTACACTCCTCCTTTCGACAAGGAAGAGAAGGGCCAGCTCATCCAGCGCAAATCCTCCCAGGTCAATTCGAAGCTCGCGAATGCCCTGCTTTCGGGCTCTTTCTCGAGCAATGCCCGGAACATGAAGATCGAGCGCAAGAGCCCGAACCTCTTCGACTTGCGTCCGAAGAAGGGAACTGCCGGCTCGATTCTGAGAGCGGAACTTGAGATTGATCCCCAAGCCAAGCTCATCCGGAAAGTCACTCTTTTCCACGAAGGCGGAAACCGCTCCGAGATCAGCTTGAGCGGTATCAAGCTCGGCGAGAAGCTCGAGGACAGCCTATTCAAGTTCAGCCCCCCTCCCAACACGGACATCGTGAAAGAATAACACCCGCCCGGATTTCTCGCGTGTCCACTTCCCTATGAACCGACCAATCCTTAGGCGGGGGCGCACCCCGGAGAACGCACCAGCGTGCAGCTCAGCCGGTACGCTACTTGCTGTTAGCCCCACCCATGAAGCATTTCCACGCCCTCTCGGATTCCCGCTCCGCCCGGAGCTTGGCGATCCCCGCCCTCCTCGCGGCGACCACCCTCGCTTCCGGTTGCGCCAGCCTTGGATCGCTTCGTACGACTTCACGGGCCCCAGCTTCCGCTCCGACCTGCACCATGGGGATCTCGGGCCGAATCCTCGACTTGAACCGGGCCACGGAACATTCCGAGGAGATTTTAGCCCTCATCGCCCAAACCGAAATGGGCCGACCCTTGGCGGAGGAAGCCAAACGGCGAGTTTTAGCCCATGAGCTCCAGTTTGCCGAGATGACTGCCGAGGTGGCCAGGGTCAATTCCGTGCTCGGGATCGCCCCCCTAGCGCTCTACAACGCCGAGAACAAAACGGTCTACGTCGATACCCGCACCGAATTGGGAATTTTGGCCCGGCTCCTGGCTCATGAACTCACCCATGTCGTCGACCGCGACGATGCGGCATCGCACACCGATGCCCTGCTGTTCGCCACCCGCAACCTGACTCGGATCCAAGCGATCCGACGTCAAGCGATGCGTCGTCATCATCTCCGTGACTCGAGAACCTTGTTGCCACGCCACCTCCGCCCCGCCGAGAGCGGGGAAATCGCGAAGCTCGAGCAGGAGATGAGGGCATTGGACTCGGTGAGGAGTTTCAAGTCCGAGCGCAAAGCCTACGACGCAGAAGCCAAATTCGTCCACCAAATGAGCCAGATCCTCGGATGCTATGCCGACTACATGGCGGCTCACATCCTGGACCGGAGCGCCAACTTGATCGAGCTTAGCGATGACCAGCTGATCGCCAACTACAGGCTCAATTCCGAGGCCGTCGTCGCTTACCTTGAAAGCGTTCGCGGAACGAATCCGATTTCCACGGGAGGAGTCACTTCTCCGGTCGCCGATTCTTCGCTTCCCGCCTACCCTCCCTACGCGATCGGTGAGATCGCCGGCCTCAAGCTGAAACGATTCGCCCCACGTCCTGGACACCCCGGCTTCCAAATTTCCGTCCCGGACTCCTCCCCGCTCCGTTGGCAGTCCTATCCCGTCCCCTACGCGGATGGACACGAGATCGTCTACTTTCAGCGCGAAGAAGACATGCCGGAGCGTGCTTCGGTCACCCTCATTCACGGAGCGAGCACTGCCAAAGCCGTCGCCGCCCAGGTGCTCCAGCAGATTGGTGAGAGTTATCAAAATGTCAGCGGCCAGACCGACACGCAGGTGCAGTTTCACGGACTGACCGCCCATTTGATCCGGTTCACCGGCGAACAAGGCAACCTCGCCAGCGCCACCAGCAGGATGACTTCCGAAGCCGTAATCTTCGTCAAAAACGGCTGGACCTTCCTGATCAGCGTCCGCACCGAGGAAAACCGCTTCGAAGCCCGCCAGGAAACGCTCCGCAAGATCACAGACAGCTTCAGCACCCTCTGGCGCTGAAATCCAAGGACACGAAATCATGAATCTGAACTACCGAAACTGGTTCTTGAGAAGCCTCGTCTGCACCATCACTTGGGCCGCCACCACGGCATTCGCGGGGGACCCCGCCGGCTTCAGCGGTTGCAGCACCATCGGCGACCCCCGCGATACCCAGCTCCGATGCTGTACCCTGGATTTAAAAGCCGATGACCTCCTTCATTGGTGCTCGGCCGACCGGATCTGGACCGATCCCAACCTTGAAACCGTCCGCTGCCAGGTCGGAGAACTCCGAGCGCCAGGCCGGCGTTGGTTCTGCCCGCCGGATCCTTCCCCCGCTCCTTCGCCAAGCATCGGCACGACTCTACCGGACCCGACAACCCTACCCGTGACTGCCGTTCCCGCGGATGGAATCGACCGGGAGTTTCCCCTCGTTGCGGGTGCCTACCTGCGCGAGGGCGGCAACCGCGACGCTCACGACTCACTCGACCGCGCCCGAACGAAATACGGACCGGTCTCGACCTTTCTCTGGCAAAAAACCCTCTATTTCCAACCGCAGGACGCCAACATGGACGGCCTGTTCTATGACACCCAGGTCGCTGCGGGAACCAACTTCGTCCCGCAAATCTCCATCGACGCTCTCCAGCCTCAGAACTACGGCGACACTTCCATCGACAGCCTTTCGAGCCTGAGGGACCGCGTCTGCGACTCAAGCTCGCTCCTCGCCGGGAACCTCCGGGGCTGGGCCCAGTTTCTGCGGGACAAACGGGTGAACATCCAGTTCCGCCCTTTCAGCGAAATGAACGTGCCGGACATCGCTTATCACCTGCGCCGCGACACTCGCGCCGACGGTGCGCAATTGGGGCAAATGTGGAAATGCTTGCGGAAGATTTTCCGAGACCAAGGTGCGAGCAATGTGAAGTTCCTGATCGACGTGACAGGCACGCTGTGCGAGCGCCCGGAGAACGTGACCCGCGACCAGTACGGCAACGTCGAGTTCCTGAAGGCACTCAACTCCATCGACCCCCAGGACGTCGATGCCGTCGGCATCCATCCCTACTGCCGCCCACCGGCCGGGCTCGTTTCCGCCGAGAGGATGATCGCTCCCTGGTTGGTCGAAATCGACCGTACCGCTCAACGGGGCAAACCCATCGTCATCGCGGAAATGGGGATCGACAAGGGCTACTCGTCCAATGAACGGGCACGCTGGATTTGCGACGCCTACGAATACGCCCGCAGGGTCCATCATCGGATTCGTAACATGACCTATTTCGACCAGAAATCCGACGTTAAGGATTGGACCATCGATGAAGGCTCGGCGGAGCATCGCGCGATGCGGGAAGCCATCTCACTCGGTCTCGGAGGCACGACTCACGCTGCTGGGTATTGCACTCAGACTTACTGAAACTCCATCCGTCGCCTCATCCAACGGAGCGGAAGCGCATCCAAAGGCAGCCAATCGCGATGGTCAGGACACTGAGGATGAGAAGCCAGCGGTACTCGCGCTGCCGGAACAGACCTTGAATCAAACCTTGGATGCGGGCCCGAAGATCAAACTCCGGATCTCGGGACTTTTCGGCATCCGCATAGCCCCCGATCAGAAATCCCCCCAGCAGGCAAAATGGGATGTAGACCCACGCTACCGCGATGACGATGGCCAACTCGCGAGTGCGATGCAGGGCCAATCCGGTTGAGCTCAACCAGAAAATTGCAGGAAGAAGGATCGCTCCACCCACTCCGACGAGACCACCCGCGATCGTGAGGCTTTTGCGATACGAGCGGCTACCCATTCCGTGAAACTCCTTTCAACGCAGATTCCGGGAGCCGAGGGCGGCAGCCAATCGCGCAGCGTCCGTACTTTTCGGACCCGCGAACACGAGACAAGGACAATGAGGAGTATCGATGAGGAGGCGACTCTGATCGGCGGGAAACCGCTCAGAGAGGGTCTTCTTCACTTCGTCCCGATGTTCGGCCGGGACGTGGCCCGCCATCACCCCTCGTTCAACATTGGCCTCCCAGGCACCCGCCGCCGTCTTCAATTCGGCCGCGCACCGGGGCTCATCCTCAATTCGAACACTCCCCCGACCCAGGGCGATTTTCGATTGGGGAGCACTCAGGCACTGGCGCCCCACGTTCCGCAGGAAGTCCCCCGGGGCCTTCCCGATTTTCACATCGAGGGAGGTCGTGGCTACCGAAGCGGCCCAGGCCGGCGACAAGGCCAAGACGAGGCTCAAAAGAGGGGTCATGTGCTCTCTCCTAAGTATGCAATTCAGCAGGGGTTTAAATAAAAAATCAAGCGACTAAGCCTCTCGCCCGGTGGACCTCGCCTGAGGGGTTGAGTTTAGCCGACTATTTCTATATACCATGCGTGAATTCAACAAACTCTTGAATCTCAAAGGACTTAAGCCGGATGCCTTCGTTCGACATCTCTTCAGACGTGGATTGGCAGGAAGTAGACAACGCGGTCAACCAAGCTTCCAAGGAGCTTCTTCAGCGCTATGACTTCAAAGGCGTGAAGACCGAACTGAAGCTCGACCTCAAGGAGAAGACTGTCACTCTTTGGTGCGCCGAAAGCGACAAGCTCGATGCCATGGACGACATCTTCAAATCGAAGCTCATCAAGCGCGGAATCTCGCTGCTCGCTCTCGATTACAAAGAGAAGGAAGAGGCTTTCGGAGGCAGCGTTCGCCAAGTCGTAGTGGTCCAGGCCGGGATCTCCAAAGAGAAGGCCAAAGAAGTCATCGCGGCGTTGAAGGACTCCAAAATCAAGGTTCAGGCCCAGATCCAGGATGAGCAGGTCCGAGTGTCCGGCAAGAACCGCGACGACCTCCAAGAAGCCATCACGCTCCTGCGCGGCAAGCAGAACGACCTCAAAGTCCCGATGGCTTACGGCAATTTCCGCGATTAATCCCGAAGAGAACCGAAGAATATGAGCAGTACCGAAACCACTTCCGAACCCAACCCCCCCGAATTCAAGAATTCGGTCTACTTCGTCAGTCTCGGGTGCCCGAAGAACCTGGTCGACTCCCAAGTCATGTTGGGTCTGCTGAAGAACGATCGCTACAAGATTGCCGAGTCCCCGGACGACGCGGAAGTCATCATCGTCAACACCTGCTCGTTCATCCAAGCTTCGAAGGAGGAGTCAATCGAGACCATCCTCGAGATGGCTCAGATGAAGGAAGCGGGAAACTGCAAAGTACTCGTCGCTTCGGGATGCCTGCCCCAGCGCTACGCCAAAGAGCTCGAGACGGAGATGCCGGAAGTCGATCTCTTCATCGGCACCGGTCAGTACCACCGCATCACCGAGCTCTTGAACGAGCACGGAAAAGCAGTGGAAATGGGAGCTCCGCTGCCCAAGCGCTCCTATGTCGACCAGCCCGCGTTCATCCACACCGAGAAAGACCCGCGGGTTCATACCGGTCCGGCCTATACGACCTACTTGAAGCTTTCCGAAGGATGCAATCGCCGTTGCGCTTTCTGCATTATCCCGAAACTGCGCGGCAACGTGCGCTCCCGCACCATCCCGTCTCTCGTTGAAGAGACCCGACAGATGGCCTCCCGAGGAGTGCGCGAACTAAACCTGGTTGCACAGGACCTCACCCACTACGGCATTGAGAACCGCTATCAGGACTCCTTGGAGAAGTTGCTACCGGAGCTCTGCAAGGTCGATGGCATCGAGTGGATCCGCCTCCACTACGTCTATCCAGACGAATTCTCCGACGAGTTGGTCGACCTCATCGCGCGCGAGCCCAAGATCGTGAAGTACCTGGACATGCCGATCCAGCACACGAGCGACGAAGTGCTGAAGTCGATGGGCCGCCGCTTGACCAAGGCCAAGTTGTTCGACCTAGTGGGCAAGCTTCGCGAGAAGATCCCGGGTCTGGTGTTCCGCACTTCCGTCATTGTGGGGTTCCCCGGCGAAACCGACGAACAGTTCCAAGAGATGTGCACGGACCTGGAGATGCTCGACCTGGACCACGTCGGCGTGTTCCGTTTTTCGAAAGAAGAAGGCACTCGCTCCTTCGATATGGACGGCCAGATCCACCCAGGCACCAAGCGCAAGCGCTCGAAAATCCTCACCGAGATCCTTCAGCGCCAGCGCGCGGAGAAACATGACCGCTACATCGGTCAAGTGGTGCAAGTATTGGTGGAAGGGGTGAGCGAAGAAACCGACCTCCTCATTCAAGGACGCATGCCCACCCAGGCCCAAGAGATCGACGGCCACGTCTTGATCAACGACACGATCGACCTCGGCGAAACAGAAGATCTCCGCGCCGGAGACTTGATCGAGGTCGAGATCACCGAAGCCAATCCGAATGACGTCATCGGCAAAGCCCTCCGGATCCTCTCGCGTGGACTCAAACCCGTCGAAATGATCGAAGCGATGCGGACCGATATCCCCTCCGAGCGCACACTCTCGGCGATCGGCCGAAGCAGCGCATCCAAGAACCATCACGCAGGAGCCTGAACCACATGCCCTCGGACAAGCACCCCCACTTTCCTTCTCCGGCCTGGATCATCCACCCCAAGGAGCTCCGCGAGGAGCTCGTCCGTGGAGAACTGACCTTGGTCGATGTCCGCGAGCAAGAGGAGTGGGACGAGGGGCGCATCGATGGCGCGCGCTTCATCCCGCTGAGTGATTTCATGTTGCGCGCTCCACTCGAGCTCAAGGACCGCGAAGCTGATATCGTGATCTATTGCGCCCATGGCGTCCGTAGCATGCATGCGCTCCGCGCGTTGGCGCAGATGGGTTACACTCGGCTTCGCTCGCTCGAGGGTGGGATCAGTGCTTGGTTGGAGCAAAATTAAGGGGAGAGGCGCGGGCGGGGTATTCAGCCTGAAAAGGCCGAGTCCCCTTCCTTGGGGCTCTTGTCCGCCTTCCTGGCTGACGCTTTTAGGCCCTTTCACGCTGAATACCCCGCCCACGACTCTCCCCTTCGCTTTGCACTTTGGACGGCTGGGACGGGACCGGGCTCTTGGGGATTGGATTCGCCCGGCGTTCTCAGTCTGGTTGGGGTTACTTTGCATTTCGACCTGTTGGCTCGGAGCGGGCTGTAGCCAGCCTCAGCGTTTGCCGGATTCGAAGTCGGCGGTTGAAATTCCGGACAGCGTTTCCGCAGGCAGATGTCCCGTCTCGGGAGCAGGCGGGATCGACGATGCGTTGACTGCGATGGCCTGCACACGCCTTTTGCCGCTGGTCGATTCGACCCGCTCTCCCCGCAGCCGATATATCGGCATTCTTGCGGTTTTGATCACTCCCGCGGGTGAGAGAATCTTGGGGTTAGGCGAAACGAAGCGTGATTCGGGCGTCCGACCGGATGCCCGCACGGTTTTCGAACTGGGATCCCTCACCAAATTGTTCACCGCTCTCCTTTTGGCCGATGCTTCGATCCAGGGCAGGGTTTCGATCGATGGGCCCATCTCCGTCTGTGCCCCTTCGCAAAGCGATGCGTTCTGCTTCGAGGGGCGGGCGATCCGGTTCGGTGAGCTCTCTTCCCACATCTCCGGTTTTCCCCGCTTGCCCACCAATTTGAAGCCTTCGAATCCGCAGAACCCATGGGC
>JAYVNB010000190.1:0-37421 GCA_043759365.1 Bacteriovoracaceae bacterium
GGTAGAACGCTCGGCAGACTTTTTCGAATTCGGAAACTGGGCTGATTTCCCGACTCCACAAATGGGAGCCCAGCCAATTCATCAACTCGGCGAACAGGCCTGGCGACGCACTCTCGTAGAAGGTCTTGCCGGGAACATGCCGATAGGCCAAGTGGTTGGGCGACGAACCGACCAGAGGAGGGACCAAGCCCTGAAGCATTTCCGCCCGTGCCACCCGGCCTGCCCGATCCGAAGGATCGGCGAAAAACTTGATGACCCGGTCTCCTCGGCAATAGGTGAACTCGCCGGGCTTGCTGAAATCGAAACCGGGATCCCGCTCCAGCGTTTCTTGATAACGAGCCCAAGTTCCCACATCGACCCAGCTCCTCACCTCCCGAGTGGCGAGCAATCCCCGCCTCATCAGAGGCTCGAAACCCGAGGAAAGCTGGACTTCGTCGCCTGATGCGCACCCTGCTTTCAGTCCCTCGAAAAAAATCGCAGTATCCTCAACGCGCGCCAAGCCGATGAATGCTTGATAATTGCTCTGGACCGGCACCTGCTGCTTATCGACGATGGAAACCGCCCACCCCTTTTCATCCCTGAGGACGTTGCAAAACTGAGGAGAATCGACTTCCGGCACGGGCGCGGTCCCGAGCCAATTCCCTCCGCCTTTCAGATCGAGTGGCTCAGACCAGAGTGTATCGCAGCAAGCCAGGTAGAACCCCTCCGAAAGGAGATCCTGACACCCCAGCAGCGACCTGCCCGGTCCCGAACCGGGACCCGAGATCGGGGTGATCTCGCGCAACTCAAACTCATGGCCGGGATGGGCAAGTGCAACGTAATCAGCCACATGACTCTTGAAATGACCGACCGCGATCACGAACCTGTAGGTCGGTCCGAATGCATCGATGATGTGGGAAAGCGCGGCCTTTTGCCGAATCGGCAAAAGTGACTTATGAGTTAGTTCTCCGTAAGGGCCCATCCTGGAGCCAGTCCCTGCGGCGAGGATGCAGACAGTCCCCGAATGCTGAGGCGAGCCATGTTCCACTGGGGGACTATCCCCGAAGCATTCAGCGGTGTAAATCTTCTTCCCACCCGAGGAGGGATTCTTTTGGCATAGTGGCGCGATGAAGCAAGGACAGCGCGCCCTCGCGCTTTTTCCGATCGCATGGGTCGTAGGACTCGCCGCACTCTGGGCCGCGGGGTGGATTCAACTTTGGTCACCGAGCCTGGCTCATCCCGTGGGTCCGCTGGATCCCTACCTTCAGTCCCTGACTCTGGGACCCGCACAATTCATGTCTCTTTTGATCACCTACGGCGGGGTTTTCGCCTTGGGGAGCGTCGCCGGCAGGGCCTTGCTGCGTCCAGGGACAGTGCATGAAGCGACCCGCTCCATCGCTTGCTTCGGCCTTGGATACCTGATGACGGTGGCGATCGTCCGGCTTCTCTCAGGAGCGGTTCCCCATGCCCTGATTTTCCCTTCCTCAATCGGGACCCTGGCAGTGCTGACTCTCTATCTCGGACTGCGCGAGCGGGGACCTTCTCGCACCGCGGAATCCCGTTCCTGGAGAACCCTTTTCGGAATCGGAACGGTTTTCGCCGTCCTCCTGGTTTTTTCACTGCTCCTCACGTTTCAACCCACGGACGAAATGCACCGATTCACGGGGCACGGCAAGGAGCACTACGCCTGGTTTCTCGATACGCTTCAATACGCCTCCATGACTGGGAAATTCCCATTTTTCCCCCAACATTACGACGAACTGATCTTCAACTACCTTTTGATGGCAGGGAGGGTGGCACCTTTCGATCCCGTTCTTTTTTATTGGATCACCAACAGCCTGATGAAAACGACCGTCCTGTTCTTGATCTTCGCGCTCGGAAGGCGCTCCGGCCTTTCCCCAAGCCGATCAATCCTCATGACCGCATTTCTCGGCTACGCCAACTTCGGCCTTCAACCCACGGGGTACGCCCTTTTATTCGACTCCCACAACCCTGTTTCCATCATCCTCCACCCCGGTCGAGTCTTGGCCCCGATCCTCCCGTTAGCGATCCTCGTGCCCCTCCTGGAAGGAGACACTCAAGCCGGAGAGGAGTATCCCCAAAGTCGATTTGCTCTCTGGGTACTCGGCGCGATCGGACTCACCGCTCTCCCCATCGAAGCTGCGTTTTTTGTGATCGCAGCCGTCTCAATCTCGTGGCTCGCCTTGGGAATGAACCCTCCAAGCACTTCAGACCGCAGGTTACGATCGCTTCGCCTCCTGATGTGCCTGGGACTCGCATGCGTTCTCTTGCCGTACGCCTACCGAAAAAGCGACTCCACCCACGGAGTCGAGGTACTCCTTTCGGCGGCCCTGATCGTCGGCTGCCTGGGAGGGCTGCTGAGGCGATTCGGCTGGCGCAGGGCTCTCCCCTCCGATCCCTTGGCCAAACGTCGGATGCTGGGTCCAGCGGTGGCCGCCCTGGCCGCAGGCGGCTTGGCCCTTCTCCTCCTCGGAAACTGCATCGCCCCCGACTTCGCCCGGCGGATCGGCTGGAACCGTCCTTTCTTTTATTTTCCGTCGGCGATTCCGTTGGTGGCGGGCACCACTCGCTACTTCACTCGCACCCAATGCTTCCGAGATTTCATCTATTGCGCCGACACGAGGCAGTTTCTCATCGGATATGGACTGATCCTCGGCGCAGCATGGACCGGAGCATGGGTCTACCTGGAGGATTCTCCGCGACGTTCGCGCCTTTACCTCCTCTCTCTTCTCGGCTGGATGGGGGTTTTGGCCCTCTGTTTGTTCGGAGTCGACTTCACGGAACAAGGACTTTTTCCGTGGGTGAAGTCCCGCTTCCTCGAGGGACCGGTTTACCTCGTCTTTTTCTTCTTTTTTCATTCTTTCGCAAACCGCTCGGGGCGATCCGCACACTGGACGCTAGCTGCACTCACGACTTGGACTTGCGTGACTTTCATCCAATACTGGCCTCTGTCGCGGCTTCAGTTCCAGGCAGACTTCATCCTGAGGAGCTTGGCTAAGAAATGACACCAGCGGAAACGACAGGAGGAAACTTGCAGAATTGCCCCAGTTGCTCAAGTCCTCCTTCCCGGTGGAAACCCTGGGTGCACTACGAGTCTCTGACTTGGTTTCGCTGCCGCGTTTGTCGATTGGGTTTCCTGATCCCCTACCTGGAGGAGGCCCGCAACGACCATGCCGAAATCGCCCGCACCTATGCCCGGTACGGAACCCAGTCCCAGGTCTTTCGCGCCGTCGCGACGGAGAAGGCTCAGTGGATCCTCCGCGAGTTCCAAGAGCTGACCCTGAAGGGGGCGGGGCCTTCTCGCCAGGTCATCGAGGTCGGACCCGGTACCGGCGCAGTGGCACTGGAGCTGAAGCGTCTGGCCCCCGAAATCCACTACCTGGCTCTCGACTCGAACCCGGAGTTCGTGGAAAAGTTGCAGGACTTGGGAGTGGAGGCTTCAGCGGTCTCGCATCCTTCCGATGTCGAAAGGATCGTGAGCGGACTGGATCTCGCCGGAAAGTGCGTGATCGTGTTCATGGACAACGTCCTCGAGCACTGGATGCAACCCGCTGTGTTTTTGGAGGGACTGCTGAATCGCTTACCAGTCAGTTCCAGGCTCCTTATCGAAGTCCCTAACGAGCGGGGGATCCGCTGGCGCGCACGACTCCACGACTTCCTCAGGGGGGCCATAAAACCGCCTACTTTTCCAGGTCATATCCATCTTTTCACGTCCCCAAGCCTTCGATCCCTGTTTCAGCGACTGAACTTTTCTCATCGCGTCTGGCGACACCCGCTTCGCGAAACCGACCAGATTCGGTACCTGATGCAAAGTCCGGAAGTGCCTCCCTTGGCTCGATGGGCCTTGAGGTTCCTCAAGTGGGTTCCCGTCGACCGTTGGCTGGGAGTGGAATACTGGTTGCGAGCATCGGTCGGGTTGCGCCGATCATGAGGAACCGGATGAGCAACTGGAAGCCAAGTTTAGCCTTTGGGCTTGATCTCGCTTTGATGGCGATTTCTTTGGCTGCAGTCGCGATGTTCCTCCGCGTCGCTTTTTCGCGGATCAATTACCCCTATGCCTTGGAGTGGATGGAAGGGGGTTCAGCCGCGCACGTGAGGTGGCTCTTGGCGGGCCACCCCTTGTATGGTCCTCCCAATCTGCACTTCGTCCCTTACCAGTATGGGCCATTATTTTACTTCGTTTCAGCTGCCGTGAGCCGCGTGTTCGGTATCTCCGGATTCTTGCCTCTACGCGGGGTCTCCCTCGTGTCCACGCTGGGCACTTTCGTCATCCTGTATGAGTGGGCACGGCGCGAAACAGGAACCCGTTTGGCCGGAATCGCTGGAGTGGGCCTCTTTGCCGCGAGTTTCGGGGAAGGAGGGTACTGGTTCGACTTGGCGCGGGTGGACTCCTTGTTCGTTTTCCTATTGCTGGCCGGCCTGTTTATCCACTGCCAAGGCCTCGGGCACCCCAAGCGGGTTCATGGGATGCTCCCCTGGCTCAGCAGTGGTTTTCTCGTTCTTGCCGTGCTCACCAAACAGACGGCCTTGCCCGTCACTTTGGCACTTCTCGCCTATCCGCTCCTCCGTAGAAACTTTAGCGGCCCGATCCGGGACCTTTCGCGCTTCATGGGGCTGGGCGCTGTCGTTTACCTGCTTCTGCAGCGGAGCAGCGGGGGTTGGTTTTATTTTTATTGTTTCGGAATCCGCGCTCAGTTCGAAGGCATGGCGGGAATGAGGGCGTTCTGGTGGCCTAATGAAATTTTTCCTCGTTTTCTCCCCCTCTTTTTGATCATCCTGGCGTTCCTCGCCCAGGTCACCCGAGAAAAACCGCTTCGCGCCCAGCGAGATCACGGTCTATGGCTGGCGATGTTCCTCATGACCACATTGGGATCGGCCCTCTATTTACGGTTTTGCTGGTCCTACAAAAATGTCCTGCTCCCTGCCCATGCGGCCCTGGCTTTGGTCGGAGCAGTCGCCTTCGGTACCCTCCGAGACCGAGTCTCGGGCCCTGCTCGGCATTGGGCACCGGCACTCGTCGTGTTCTTGCAGATTTTCGTCTTGGTGAGAGAGGAGTGGCCCGACATCCGGGGGCAAATTCCGAAAGCCATCCTGCGTCAAGCGGGAGATCGTGTCGTGCGGGAGATCGCATCGCTTCCCGGGCGCGTTTACATCCCCACGCACGGTTACCTGACTCAACTCGCTGGAAAACCAGAATACGTGGATTTGCTTGCGATTAAAGACCTGTATCTCTACGGAAACGACCACCCTGTCGTCCTGAAGTTTCGCGCTGACATGAAGTCGGCATTCGAACGGGGTGAGTTTCAGTGGGCGCTCCTGGATAGCGAAGGACAGCTCAACCTTTTCGAGGCCGATTTGAGTCGGCACTTGGGAGATACCCAGTCCTACTCGACGGAGTTTCGACCGCTGACAGGTGAAGATAGCCGGCCCTCCCTCCTCTCTCGGATCCTCACCCATCCACCCGTTCTCCCGAGGGGAACACTTGATCCAGGATTCGATCCGTCATTAGATGGGGCATGCCCGAGCCAGGACAGGTACAGGATGCGGAACTGCTTTCCCGGATCCCCGCGGTGGTACTGTCCAGCGGATGGCCTTCGTTCTCTGCTCGAACCCGAGCAATCCTCGCATCGCTCCGCCTCCATCAGTGGTGCAAGAACAGCCTGATCTTCGTCCCTGCGCTTGCGGCGCACCACTGGGGAGACCCCGTCGCATCGCTGAACCTCGGGCTCGCTTTCGTCGGAATCTCGTTCTGTGCGTCCGGGATCTACCTGATGAACGACCTGCTCGACCTGGCATCCGACCGATCCCACCCCTACAAAAAGAATCGAGCCTTGGCCAATGGAGACTTACCTCTCGCCTGGGGCAAAGTCCTTGCGCCCCTCTTTATCGTGGCGGGGCTGGGACTCTCACTGACGATCTCCTTCCCGCTGATGCTTCTGCTCACGTGCTATGTGTCGCTAGCCACCGCCTACTCGCTTTCCTGGAAACAACTCCCCATCGTCGACGTGCTCTGCCTGACTAGTTTTTACACTCTCAGGATATACGCGGGCTCCATCGTTTCCGGACTGGTCGTCTCGAAGTGGCTTTTGATGTTCTCGTTTTTCCTGTTTCTCAGCCTCGCGCTGGCTAAAAGGGTCTCCGACCTAGTCAAAAACCCGGGCAAGGTCTGCGGCTACGGGCCCGAGGACTCCTCCACTCTGAGCCAGATGGGAACCTCCGCTGCCTACGTAAGCATCCTCGTGCTTGCGTTCTACCTCGCGAGTCCTGAAGTCACTGTGCTCTACCGCCATCCCGAACGCCTCTGGGGACTCTGCCCCCTTTTGTTTTACTGGACCAGCCGACTTTGGCTGCTGCTGCATCGCCGAACCATCCACGATGACCCCGTTATTTTCGCCCTCCAAGATCGCGTGACCTGGACTTGCGGGGGGATCGCACTGGTCATTCTCGGCTTCGCCGCCTCGTGAAACTCCTCATCGTCCTGAACTACTATGCCCCGCATTTGAGCGGACTGTCGGAGTATGCCCGCCATTTCGCCGAAGATCTGGCCAAAATCCATCAAGTCACTGTATTGACTGGACTTCACGACCCGGGACTTCCACGCACTGAATCCATCCAAGGAGTCCGGGTCATTCGAACCCGTCCCTGGATCCGCCTGCACCGCGGGTACGTCAGCCCCGGACTCCTGACGGAGTTTCGTCGCTTAGCGAGAGAAGCGGATGGCGTGCACCTCCATCTCCCTATGCTCGAAGCCGCACTCCTCGCCCATTGGACGCCGAAACGAACTCCACTCTGGCTCACCTATCACTGCGACATGGCCGCAACCGGCGGGATCCTAGATCGCCTCGCAACGAGCGCCGTCCGTATTTCGGCGAAGAGCACAATCCGAAGGGCCTCGCGAGTCCTGGTGACTTCGCTGGACTATGCCCAAGGCTCGCCGGTGTTGAGCGAGCATCTTGAAAAATGCGTCGAGATTTTTCCGCCCGCGCAGGTTCCTCCCCTGCCCTCTGGACTGGACATCGAGGCAGCGCGCCTCAAGCGAAAAGACACGCGCTCATTTCGCATCGGATTCTTGGGGCGCTTCGCGGCGGAAAAAGGCTTGGGCGTATTGCTCGCCGCGATCCCCGAAGTCGTATCGCGGCATCCCCAAGCCAAGTTCGTTTTGGCCGGCGAGTCCCAGTCGGTCTTGGGAGGGAGCGTGATTCGGGAGCTCGCCAGGATTTTGGAAATCAACCGAGTTCACGTCGAAATGCCAGGTCGACTTTCGCGGATCCAATGGGGAGAATTCTTCGCATCCCTCGATCTTTTGGTGCTGCCCAGCCTGAACTCGACTGAAGCGTTCGGAATGGTGCAGGTCGAAGCCATGCGCGCCGGTGTTCCCGTGATTGCTACTGATCTTCGTGGAGTGAGGGTGCCGATCCGGCTGACCTCGGCGGGTGAGCTCATCCCAGCGGGCGACTCCGGAGCCTGTGCTCGGGCTATACTTCGCTGGCTCGAACCGGAGCGAGGCTTTCAAAAACGAATCGGGACGAAAGAAATCGCCCGGCGCGCGGAAATTTTCAGCAATGAAAAAAGCTTTTTAAAGATGAGGGAGCTGATCACTCAGGAAGTCGCTGGGAGTCTTGGCGCTCAAAGGAATCAGACCCCCTGAAAATCGCGCCAATCTCCAGAGATGAACCCAAGCGTATCGGAACGCGTTGACATGAGATGTCTCGACTTTCCCCCAGGAAATCGGGATTTCACGAAAGGATCTAAAACCGGTCCGGGCAGCCATCAGCAGCAGCAGTGGATGGTAACCCATGTCACTCGGAAGCCGGGAGTAAGGAAGCTGCGCGACAGTACGCAAATTGAACGAGATGAACGCTCCGATATCGCGCACACTCGATCCCAAGAGGGGTCTTTGAAGAAGGATGAAAAACAGATTCCCGAGGCGCCGCAGGATCGAGTAATCCCCGACTCGACTTCCGGGAAGAAACCGGCTGCCCAAGACGAAGTCGACGTCCGGTTGGGAGGCTCGAAGGATCGCCAGCAGATCACCCGGATCCGCTTGCCCATCGCTGTGCATGCAGACGAGAAAATCCGCGCCGGCCTCGATCGCCCTTTTGAAGGCGACGATCGTCGATCCTCCCAAGGAATAGTTTTCCCGATTCTTGAAAATCGCGAACTTCCGAGCCACCTCCGGCGAAGCGCTCCGAACCCAATCGGAAATGGCTTTCAGCGTTCCGTCCGCACTCCGGTTGTCAACACACCAGATCGCCTCAACCTGCTCGAGAACCTCGCGAGGGATCCGATCCAGCACCCGGGCGATGCTCCCCTGCACGTTGTAACAGGGAATGAAGAGAACAATGCGCATGGGGCCCAGTGTAGGGGGCGTGCTAGGATTTGCAAGGCCGCCCCGGAACGACTAACCTAGGCCTCACCTTTGAAAGCTCCGAGATCTTCAGAAAACCTGAAAAAGCAGCTGATTTCCGCCTCACCCTTGGTGCTCCTTGCCCTCGGCCTAGCGCTGAGGATCAGGGAGCTCGCGCATGAACGCCCGCTCTGGAACGACGAGGCGTGGCCACTCCTGGACCTACTCCACCAGCCCTTTTCAGAGATCCTCCATACGGGTCAGTGGTACGGCCAGGCGATCCCACTCGGCCTGCTCGCTGCTGAAAAGCTCTCCCTCCGATTTTTTGGACTGAGCGAACTCAGCGTGCGCTGGCTTTCGACCGTCCTGGCCTGCCTTGCGTTGACCGCTTTTTTCGCATTGGCCCGCAAACTTCTCGATCGCGTCGGAACCCTCACTGCACTGGCACTTTTCGCCTTAAGCCCGAACCTCCTCTGGTGGGGCTCGGAGCTGAAGCACTACATTTCGGATGTGTTCTTCGTCACGGGCATCTTGCTTCTAGCCGTTCGAGTCGAAGAAGGGGAAGCGGCAGAAGGGGAAGCGGCAGAAGGGGAAGCGGCAGAAGGGGAAGCGGCAGAGGCGGAACGCGAGCAGCGGTTCGCACGGCTCCTTTCGCTTTCCTGTTTCGCGGCCGTGGCGTTTTGGTTTTCCCATGTCATCGTTCTCGTGGTGACTGCCGTGGGTCTCACGACGGCCGTATTTCGCTGGAGGACGCTCCGAACCATCGAGCCCCCTCGCCTGATCGCACTGGCCGCACTCCCTCTCATCAGCTTTGCGGCCAGTCGGGCGCTGTGGATCATTCCTCCAGCTTCCGCAATCAACTTCGACAATTCCTGGGCTGGAGGATTCGCGCCTCCTCTCGCTCAGGGCTTGAACCTTTGGCATTGGCTCACCCGAACCGCCTGGGAACTTTTCGACAATCCCTTCGATTTTCAAAACCGATGGCTTCCTCTGGGCTTAGCGGCAATCGGACTCCTCTCGTGGCTCCGGACGCGGACGTGGCTAGCCACAGCCCTCGGCCTGGTGCTCGTCCTGAATATCGGTCTTTCGATGCGTAGGATCTATCCAGTACAAGCCCGCTGCTCGACTTTCCTGATTCCCATCGCGTTTCTGCTCATCGGTGAGGGAGTCTCTCGAGTTGCACGGTCCTTCGGAAAAGCGTCAACTGCGATGGGCACGCTCCTCGTCCTGCTCTTCCTCGGACTCTCCTGCCCCCCCTACCTCGCCCGAATCCTCCAGCCGCTGAAGCCTCGAACCGATGTCCGGTCCCTCGCCCAAAGACTGGTCCAGGATAACACGGACGGGACTCCTGTTTTTGTCGAGGAAATGGCGGAAGGAACCTTGCACATCTACTCCCAAATCCAGGGTTTTCATTGCCCCGGTGATTCGCTTCCCTATTGGATGCCTTGGGGGAAACCCGGGATCAACGCTCCCTGCGCCCAACGACCCTTTCCGATTCTCCAGGGTGAATGGGTTCACACACTCAACTCGGACTTCACTCCGGAGCTGGAGTCCCTGAAGAACTACCCACGAGTCTGGATGTTGTTCTCCTTCATGTGGTTTCCCGGAGAAATCGAAACGAAAGTCCTGGACCCCCTCAAGAAGCAGGGCAAGATCCTCCGGATGTACCACTCCGAGGACTCCACTCTCCTGCTCTTCGAACACAATCCGACCTAAGTCGGAGGCTCAGGGTCGAGCGAGCCATCCGCGATTCAGCAAGTAAGCTTTCACCGTTTGGGCCACCACTTCGTGCCCGCGGTGCGTGAGGTGATCAGGATCGAAGAAAAAATCCCTGATCTTCGCGGGGTGCGCGGGATTCAAAATCTGCTTTTCGAAGACGTCGACCATATTCAGGCAATCGATGCCTCGGGTCCGGCAATAGTTCAGCAGTATCCGCTGCGGCTCCTTGCGGGATTCGTCAAAGAACTGAAAATCGAACGGAAAAATCAGCATCAGGAACGGGATCCTCCTCTCCCGCGTCGACGCCGTGATTCGGTCCAGTGACCCCAATGCGAGATCCCATCCCCGCTTGGTGCGCGGATCATCCCGTTTCAGTCCTGCGATCGAAAAAGGATTCAAGCTTCCCTCGATCGATTGATGCTCCCGCTGATCCATCGAGGTTCGAACGAACGGGAGATTCAACATCGCCTGGCCGAACCCCGTTTCATTCACCAAGTAAGAGAGCACCGGGTTCTTGAACTGAACAACTTGGCCATAACGGATTCCAATCCCTCCCAAGCGGAGATCGATCACGAACGGTTCTGTCACATCGTTCAGGCAGAAACCGAGAATCACGAAATCGGGCTGAAAGCGCAGGGATTCCTCGAGCATCACGGATTCTTGGTCGGTCGCGTACCCTTCCACCGCAGTATTGATGATCTTGACGGGGTGAGACGCTTGACCCGGTGGATTCAGGGCCACTTCCAAACGGTGGGGATAGGACTCTCGGGGTGCGAGGCGGTAGGCCATCGTTACCGAGTCGCCGAGGACGAGCCCTCGGATTTCTCCTGGAGGCTTCTGCAACGGGAACTCGGTATCGAAGAACCCATAGGAGTTCGTCGACCATCGGCAGTCACCGGGGTCTCTGCACTCGGCTCGGGTATTGGGTCGCATCCGGTAAATCAGCCTTGGATCAGGAGACCAATAGGGCACGCCGACGAAAGCGAGGAGAAGGCGGTCCACCAGGAAAAGCAGCGCGCAGGTTACCCCAAGGGTCAAACCATCGGCCCACGGCTTTTTTTTCGCATACCGGGCCGCTCGTGACGAAGCCGCTAGGACGCCCATCCCTGTCGCCCCAGCCCACGCCACGAACGAGATCAAAAAAGGCCGCGCTCTGTGAGGATCGACGCCATGGACTTTCCAGAAGAGCCAAACGAAAGGTACCCAGAGTAACGGCGCAATGAGGACGGCGACACCTAAGCGTCGCAGACCCTTGGGCAAATCAAAGAATCTCGTAGGCACAGAAGGTCCCCTGTTTTTGCAAGAGCCGCCCGTGGGCGATGATCCAGTGACCTCGATCCGTCAGGGGCCCGTCGTACTTCGGCTCCTCGCAACCGGCTCGGCCGGGATTCACTTCCAGGAAGACAATCGGCTTGATCGCCAAAAATCGCTCCTTCAATCGATCCCTGCGCACTTCGATCTCATTGGGGTACCACCAGTCGACCGCCATGGGATTTCTTCGCCCCGACAGGAAATAATAGAGCGGAAACTCGGGATAGACCACCGTAGGTCTCGAGGCAAACTTCCGACCCAACGCCTCCGAAAGTCCTTTGAGATTTTGATAACGCTCGAAGGTGAGCGGATGCGTGGTCAATGTCGGCCCGAACTTCGGGTAAAGCAGGCTGAGGTCAGAATGAGGGTCCCCTTTTTGGAAACCTGCCCCCACTTGCGCCTCGTCCTGCAGCACGAGCTGCCGGTAAGTGAACGCCAAAATGAGCCCCATCCAGACCGTGAGTCCCCTTCGGAGGAAAGGCTTGAATTCACTTTGCACCAGGACGTAAGCCAGAGCACACCCGACAGGCGCGTACCCCAGATTCGGGACCGTATAGCCATAGCTGATCGAAGATGACCAAGCGGTCAGGATTGCACCGGAGCAAAACCAGCCCGTCCCGTCCCACTCCGATGCTTTTTTAGTCTCCTGAGACCGGCGTGAGAGTGCTTTCCGCGCGAAATTGGCCAAAAGAAACGCTGCAAAGCGAAGGAGCATCGTGCGGCTATAGGGCAGGCCGTTGCCCAGAAGCGGCACACCCTGAGCAAGAGACGCAAAAAACAGCGGAAAAGCGAGGATTCGGGCAACTCTCTCGAGAACTCCCCACGAAGTGCCGAGCGGGGCGCCCCCCCCGACCAAACCTCCCAGCAGGGCAAAAAAACAGACGGCCGCCGCATCCCAAGTGCTTTCCGGTACGTAGGCACCGTATCCGAAGCCGTAAGCAGCACCCGGATCGGTGTAGGAATGAATCTGAAACCAACATTCCTGAAGCGCGGAGTTTCCAGCCAGGTAGGTGAGGAGAAGTAGCAGGGGCAATAGGAGGCCAGTGGCCACGAGTAGTCCGGCGCGAAACCTCTGTCGGAACTCCTGGAGGCGCGATCGGATCAGGAACGCGGCTGCGATCCCGAACGCAGGCGCCATCAAAGCGAAATTCTGCTTGGCTAAAAGTGCGCAACTGCTCATGGCTCCGCCCAGGCAGAGCCAGACGCCCACTCGACTCCGACTCCGTCCCGCAAACTGAAAGGCGACTAGGGACAGGGTCGAAAACAGGACACCATCGACGGTGTACCAAGGCATCGGCTGAAAACAGCTGTTCGCGAAGATCCATCCCATGAACGAAGTCGAAAAGACGGCGAACACCTGCCACACATCCAGTCGGCTCCTCCAAATCACTGCCCACGGAGGAAGCAAGAACACCGCCCCCATCCAGACGTGATAACCGAGCCGGGCGGCCTGGAACTGAAGTCTCTCGGGGAAGAGGAACCAAAGCGTGTGCAACAACGGGGTCAGGGCCGGACGAACGTAAATGAAATCCCGATGGGGAATCTCCCCATGAATCACCCTCCAGGCCAACGCAAGGACATAGCCATCATCCATCGGGGATTGGGTATGCGTGGAATTGAGGAGTGCAAGGTACGCCATGAGGATCCCTGCCCCGACCGAATATCCGATAGCGACTTTGCGGGGAGTCAAACTCAAACCCTGACCTTTGAATTCATGGCCCACCGGTGGGGATTCTGCTTCAGCCATTCGAACTCCGTTCGAATCCCTTCCTTCAGAGCCAGGGAGGGGGAATAGCCGGTCAAGCGGCGCGCTTTTTCGATCGAGAGAACCATTCCCTTCAACTCCTGCGGAGTCCTGTCCCGGGTCGGCATGAGAAGCGAAGCCTTTCCTTCTTCGACTTCCTCAAAAACCGGTCGAAGCGTTCCCCCGGTGACGACATCGCAGGCCAGCTCGGCCAGCTGGATCATGGAAACACCGACTCCCGTTCCCACATTGAAAACTTCATTCACGGTCGAGGACTCCTTCAGACAACGGAGATGGAAATCCACCACGTCGCTGACGTGCACGAGATCCCGAACCGCGTCGCCGCGCCCGAAAACCACGGGAGCATGGCCCTGATAGAGTCGAGCGAGGAACATCGTCAACGCCCGCCCGAACCACTCGCGAGGTCCATAAACGATTCCGTACCTCAACTGGGTCACTTCCAGCCCGTAGCTCTCCTGGTAAATGCGGCCATAGTGCTCTGCGACAAGCTTGGTCGCACCATAAGGCCAATTGGGACGAAGCGGGTGATCCTCGGACTGGAGGTCACACTGGGGCTGCCCATAAACGCAGGCACTGGAAGCAGCGATGACCCTGCGAATCCCCTTCTTTCGGGCAAGTTCCAAGATATTGAGCGTCCCCTCCGCATTGCTGCGGAGGTCGGAAACCGGATCGTGGAGGGACTTGGAGATCTCAAGCTGGGCCGCTTGATGCGAAATTACATCGGTATCGGACGGGCAAAGGTCCGCCAACTGCTCCGAATCGAGAATGTCCCCTCGAACCAGTCGGATCCCGGACAAAAACGGCTGCAGGTTCTCTGAACTCCCTGAGCTGAAATCATCGTAGACCGTCACTTCGTGGCCTGCTGAGACCAGTGACTCGGCGATGTGTGAGCCGATGAATCCCGCTCCGCCGGTGAGGAATATTTTCAATCGTTTCTCCCTGGGATATTTGTTGCGCTCGCACCCGGGATTGTCAATAGTGCCGCATGCCTCTCTTGTGGCTGGACCTGGACGGAACGCTCCTGGATGTGACTGAAAGGTACTTCCAACTGCATCGCCAGCTCTGTGCCGAACTCGACTTGTCCTCCGCGGTTTCGCGAAAGGACTATTGGGAGTTGAAGAAATGCAGCACTCCGTTGCCCCGTCTCCTCGGCCTTGCCGAGACCGATCCCCGTCTCCCCGTTTATCGGAAAAAATGGCTTTCGGAGATTGAAACCGAAGTTCGGCTCGAAGCCGACACTTTGTTTCCCTTCGCCATGGAAACTCTGGAAAGCCTTCGCCGCTCCCACCGTTTGCGCCTGATCACTCAAAGAAGAAATTCTTCTACAGCCCGGATTCAGATCCGCCGGCTGGGTCTGCAAAACCAATTCGAGCAAGTCCTGGTCGCCGAGACCCTCCTCTCGGATGCCCCTGGCGAAACCAAGGCGTACGCCATCCGAAAACAGTCGACGGGTTCCCTCCAGGAAATTGTCGTGGGCGATACGGAGTACGACATCTTGGCCGCTCGACAACTGGGCCTGCGAAGCGCTGCCGTCCTTTCAGGAATCCGGGACCGCGCGTTCCTAGAAACACTTCGCCCTGATTGGGTGCTTTCTGACCTGCGAAAACTCGAAAGTGCGCTCTGCCCATGACCGAGGTCATGACCAATCAATCCTCTCCGGTTCCGCGCGTAGCCGTCACCGCCGCCGGTTCCGGTCCCGGAGTCGCCATCATCAAAGCTCTCGGACGGCAGTCCTCGCTTCCGCTCGAGGTGATCGCTTTGGACATCGATCCGACGGCATCGGGACTTCGACTGGCGGATCGCTTCGCGATCCTTCCCCCATGCGACAGCCCTGGGTTCCTGGACACCCTGATCCATTTCTCGAAACACGAGTCCCTCGATTTCCTCATCCCCATCCTTGACCGGGAAACCCCGTTTTACGCACGCCATCGGGAGGAACTTCGAGACCGATGCGGACTTACGGTGCTGGTCAATCCTGAAAGTGTGATCGAGACCGCCAACAACAAGCTCAAGTCGCATCGGGTTTGCCTCGAGCGCGGCTTATCCGCTCCTACCCTTCATTCACCGGGGAACTCTCGAATCAACTCCCTTTCGGAAATCCCACTCCCCTGGATCCGCAAGCCCATCAGCGGCATCGGCTCCCGGGGAATCGTGATCGCCCGGGATGCGCGCGCCTGCGCCTCGGTGATCCCTGCCGATGAAGACTCCCTGATCCAGGAGTTCATCGAAGGAACCGAGTTCAGCATCGACCTCCTCGCGGACGAGGGTCGCCTCCAAGTCGCGGTCCCACGCGAACGAGTCCAAGTGAAGGATGGGCAAACCGTCAAGGGCCGCACCCGCCTCGACCCGACCTTGATCCGATTCGCAAGCCAAGTGGCCGAAGCATTCGGCTTGAGCGGAGTGGGCTGCCTCCAGTGCATCGTACGCCACGGGATCACCTACTTCATCGAGTTGAATCCGCGCTACGGAACCGGCGTTTCACTCTCGATCGGCGCGGGAGTGAACTTTCCGATCCTGCAGATCAAGCTCGCCCAAGGGCTCGAAATCGACCCTACGGAGCTGCAAGCCCAGGACGACCTTTGGATGACCCGCTACTGGGAGGAGATCCTGATTCCAGGGAGTCAGCTGCCACTCTCTTCTTGAACGCGCGAACGACTCGACAAAGCTGAACCGTCTCCCGAAGCGCCAGCCCGATCGACTTCAGGGAGGCGCCCTGACTCACTCCCGCGACTCTTAGGTGGTAAACGGAAGGAACTTCCACGCAGCGGTATCCCGCAAGGAGGAGCTTGATCATGATCTCGCTCTCGACGAGCACGCTCTCGAGTTGGATCCCGACCCCTTCCAGAGCTTCCTTCTTGAATACCGCGACCCAATTGACATCCTTCACGTCGAAACCGAAAAGCCAGAAGTTCAACAGTCGATTGAAACGGGAGAGAAGCTGACGCACGACTGAATACTGAGGACGCACCCCTCTGCGGAAAGAAGCAAAAGTGCGCTCCGGGAGATTCGCGACGGCAAGTAGCTCACGGAGGTCGAACTGGCCGTCGGCCGGGATCGCGCAAATGTTCTCGAACCGCGCCGCAGCATACCCTGAGCGCAAGGCCTGGCCGATCCCCAGATTCCGTGGATGAGTGATCCGGCGCAGCTCGGGAACTTCCGTTTCCAAACGGTTCAGGACCTCGACGCATCCATCCGTACTTCCGTCATCGACAACCAGGATCTCGTAGGCGCCGCGGGTCAATTCCTTCAGGACCTCACGAGTCTGTTCGACCACCGGGGACAGGGTGCCCTTCTCGTTGAAGCACAGAACGATGATCGACCAGCTTTGCTCGAGAGCAACCATGAACGATTTGGGTATCTTGAATCCCCGGGCGCGCACAAGCGAATTTGACAACGTGCGACCCGACTCCTATACAGGGAGCCAGAACCATGAAGGCGAATCCGAAGTTCAACATCGGGGTCATCGGAGTCGGGCATTGGGGGCCTCATCTGGTGCGGATCTTTGAATCGTCGCACCGGAGCCAGGTCGTGGCCGTCGCCGACCCATCCCTTCCACGACTCCGGAAAATCTCCGAGCGCTATCCCCAAATCGCAATCCATGAAAACGCCGAGGCGGTCTTCGGACGCCCTGACGTGGATGCCGTCATCATCTCGACTCCGACGTCCTCCCATTTCTCGCTCGTGCGAACCGCCCTGGAACACGGCAAGCATGTTTTCGTCGAAAAGCCTCTGGCCACGGATCTCGGAGAGTGCGCAGAACTCCTGGAGGCGGCACGCCGAAACCGGCGAATCCTGTTCGTCGGCCACGTGTTCGTCTACAATGCGGGTATTCAAGCCGTTCGCAAAGTGGTGGCTGAAGGGGCTCTGGGTCGAATCCACTACGCCAGCATGTCGAGGACGAATCTCGGGCCAATTCGCCAAGATGTGAGCGTGCTCTGGGATCTCGCTCCCCATGACTTGTCGATCCTGGATTTCGTTTTGGGACAAATGCCCGAGCACGTGAGCGCGGTGGGTGCCCGATTCCTGAACCCCTCCCGTGAGGACGTGGTTTTCGCGACGTACCGGTTTCGCGAGAACGTGGTCGTGAACGTCCATGTCAGCTGGTTGAATCCGAAAAAAGTACGTGAAATGACCCTCGTCGGAGACAAGAAGATGCTGGTTTGGGACGATCTCAACCTCACTTCTCCCATCAAGATTTACGACAAGGGAGTCACTGTCTCCACTTCTGAGCCCGGTCCTCTGCCCCATTCCTTCCTCGACTTCCGGGCCAGTGTTTTCGAAGGCGATACGGTGATCCCGCGCATCGTTCCCAACGAGCCTTTGGAAGCCGAGTGCAACGCATTTCTCGACAGCATCGAGACGGGTCGTGAGCCAGTGACATCGGGCGCGAAAGGTATGGCCGTAGTCGAAGCGCTCCTGGCAACAGAAGAGTCGCTTCGCGCAGGCGGAGCTCCTGTGCGGATCCGGTACCGGGCATGAGGTCCATTCCCCTCGTCGATCTCCAGGCACAAATGCAGCCGATCCGTCGCGAAATCGATGCTGCAATCGCCCAGGTGCTGGATCGAGGCGACTACATTCTTGGCGAATCCGTACAAAGGTTCGAAGAGGAGTTTGCCGCCTATTGCGGCGCTGCTCATGGAATCGGGGTCGCCAGCGGGACTGACGCCCTCCTCCTCTCCCTCAGAGCGGCAAAGATCGGGCCTGGCGACGAAGTCCTCTTGCCCGCCAACACCTTCATCGCCACTGCCCTTGCCGTTCACGCAGCGGGAGCCCTCCCGGTTCTGGTGGATGTCGATCCGTCCACTTTCCTGCCGGCTCCCGGGGCATGGGAGACCGCGATCACCCCACGGACGCGCGCTTTGATTCCGGTCCATCTCTTTGGCCGCCTGGCAGACGTCGAAGCCCTCACGACTCTGGCCAACCGAAGGGGTTTGTACGTGATCGAGGATGCCGCCCAAGCCCATGGTGCGCGAAGAGCTGGCCGGATAGCTGGGTCCTTCGGCGCCCTGGGTTGCTTCAGTTTTTACCCCGGCAAGAACCTAGGATGTGCTGGCGACGGGGGAATGATCGTCACTTCCAACGACGAATGGGCAGCCGAACTCCGCGCACTCCGCAACTACGGCTCGCCCCGGAAATACCACCATCCGATTTCCGGCTGGAACAGCCGCCTGGATACGCTCCAAGCATCCATCCTCCGGGTCAAGCTCCGACACTTGGATGCCTGGAACCGCCTCCGAGCCGAAAAGGCCCGGTGCTACCAAGAGGCTTTGACCGGAATCGGTGACCTGATCCTTCCGGAGGTTCCGGAGGCTGGCGCCCATGTCTTTCACCTCTACGTCATCCGAAGCGCCCAACGAGACGCGCTCCTGTCACACTTGAGCCAACAAGGGATCCAGGCGGGAATCCACTACCCAGTCCCCATTCATCTCCAAGGTGCGTTTGCTTACCTGGGGCAGACCCAAGGATCCTTCCCGGGCACCGAGTGCCTCGCCCGCGAAATTTTGTCCCTCCCGATGTTTCCCGAGCTCGACTCCGAACAACTCCTGCGGGTGACCTCCTCGATCCGGGACTTTTTCGACGGAAGATCCGCTTGAACCGCTCGCTGAGGAGCGAGATCGCTTCCATCTTCAGTTTCCTGAGGGCAGGAGAAGTGGATCTAGGGTTTTTTTCTCTGACCGTACTCTTGTCCGTTCTCCACGGCTTCATCCATCTCTGCATATTCAGCCTTCTGTTCCCGCTGCTGGATGGGATCATCAAGAACGACTTCACTGCGGTCCGCAGTCTGAGGTTCATCGGCCCCCTGATCCAAAGAGCCCCGGAAGCCTGGCAAACGCAATCGTCGCTTTTCATGGGGCTAGTTGCCTGGATTTACTCGCTCATGCTGATCAAGAACGCCGTGTCCTACCTGACCGGGCTATGCGTCGGGTACCAGGGCATGATCGCTGCGCGCAAGATCCGGCAACTCGTCTTTGATCGCGTACTTTCGTTCGGGCGGCCCTACTTCGATGGCAACAATGGGCCCGCCCTCAATCACATCATCGCCACTTCGGCGTCGTGGGTGGAAGGACAGCTCCGGATTTTCCACGTCCTCTTGACTCAGTGCCTTTCTTTGGGGGTGTTTCTTTCGTTGATGTTCTCCACCTCCTGGCGCCTCACGCTCGTCGTTCTGACCATCCTTCCGGCAGTCCACTGCCTCACCGGGCTCCTCACCCGGAGGATTCGTGCGGCTTCGATCGAGAACTCGGCGGCGCTCGAGAGTCTCCACTCGCGCATCGGTGACATGCTGGGCGGCATCCATCTCGTGAAGGGCTACAATCGCCAAGCGAAGGAAAAAGAGGATTTTCTGCGGGTGAGCGACCTGGAGATCCAATCTTCTTTCAGGAAACAGAAACTTTCCCGGATCGTCGAGCCGATTCAAGACATCTGTCATACGAGTGGCCTGCTCTTGGTGGCTGGGGCGATCAGCTGGATCGGAAGATCCGGAGGCATCGAAGCCAGCGCGATCTTCGGGATCGTTTACCTCACGATCAAGGTCATCCCGACCTTCAATGCCCTGAGTGAATTCCGCTCCAGCATGGCTGAAATCGCGGGGCCCATCGGACAAATCGAACACCTCATGGCCGACGGGGACAAGTTCTTCATGGAAGATGGCGGGCGTCCTTTCGAGGGGGTCCATGAACGGATCGAGTTCGACCAGCTCGACTTCTCCTACCGAAACGGAGTGCCGATCCTCCGCGGAGTCACGTTCTCGATCGAAAAAGGCAAGACCACCGCCCTTGTTGGCCCGAGCGGGAGCGGCAAAACGACGATCGCCCACCTGCTGCTACGGTTCTACGATGCGCCTCCGGGAACCCTCCGAATCGACGGCACCGATATTCGCAACTTCTCAGTCGAATCGCTCCGCTCAAAAATGAGCTTCGTGAGCCAGGACGCTTTTCTCTTCAACGGTACTTTGCGCTTCAATCTGACCTACGCTGCCCACTCCCCCGTCTCCGAAGAGCGTCTCTGGGAAGTCATCCGAGTCGCTCGGCTCTCGCAGCTCGTCGGAGATTTGCCCGAGGGATTGGAGACTCATGTCGGAGAACGGGGGACCAAGTTGTCCGGGGGGGAGAAACAAAGGGTCGCGATCGCCCGCGCCCTTCTCAGGGAATCCGAAATCCTCATCTTCGATGAACCAACCAGCGCACTCGACTCGCGCACCGAAAGCCTCATCAGCGCCGCGATGAAGGAACTGGCCAAAGGGAGGACACTTCTCGTGATCGCGCACCGCCTCTCCACCATCCAGCGGGCCGATCACATCATTGTCATCGAAGGGGGCCGAGCGGTCGAAGCCGGAAACTTCGAAGGCTTGCTTCAACACGGGAGCGCGTTTCGTCGACTTTGGTCAGCCCAAGGCCTGCGGTCGGTCGGCCCCGCTCCGGTGACTTATGCTTAAGATCGGCGTCATCAAGAACTTCCAAGGCGAAGCCACCGCGGAGCACGAATGCATCGAGCGCATCCGCCTGGCAGGAAGCCAGATCGGAGTGGACGTGCGGATCCTCGACGTCGAGGGAACTCCGCTCGATGGAAGGCCCCTGGCGGACACTTCGGAACTGACCTTCGCCATTTCCATCCACTTCGAAGCCCCCAAGCTTTTTGATACCTTCGTCTATCACGCACTCTGGAACCCTCTCGAGTTCCTGGTCGGATTGGGTTGGCCCTACCGCCAGGCCTGCAGCAATGTCCTCAGCTATGACAGTTACCTCAGCTGTGCCTCGGATTGGGCCGATGCCCATGCGCGCCTGCTTTTGCGCGGTCAATCGCGACCCGGCCTCGCGACACAAACGCAGGGCGCGCCGGCGGAGATCGAGTTCCCGCACTTGTTTCACAGCCTGGCTGAACCGATTCTCGCCCCGCGCTCCACGAAAAGGCGATTCTTCTATTGCGGGATCAACTGGGACCTCCTCTGCGGAAGGAAACATCGATTTCATCGGATCTTGAAAGCCCTGGACGCTGCGGGTGAAAGCGATTTCTACGGACCGGAACGGCTGAAAGGGGGCGTTCGCCCCTGGAAAGGATTTGCCTGTTATCGCGGGTCCGTCCCTTTCGACGGTCGTACGCTGATTCACAGGGCGGCCGACGCCGGACTCGTTCTCGCTTTCTCATCGGACGACCACAAGGACTCGGGACTGATGTCCAACCGCCTGTTCGAAGCTTGCGCAGCCGGTGCCTTGATCGTGACCGATGAAAACCGTTGGACGCGACGCTTTTTTGGCGACTCGGTATTTCACGTCGATCTGCGTGAAGGGGACGACCCGGTGACCCGCCGACTCTTCGAGATCTCCGATTGGGCAAACACCCATCCCGAAGAAGCCGCAGAAATGGCGAGGGCCTCTCAAAAAATATTCCTGGAACGCTTTGAATTGAAAGGTCTCCTCCAATCCTTGATCGGAAGTCATTCTGGCCGCGTCGGGAATCTCGCACTCCTTCCGTGCCCTTCTGCCCCAGAAACCCACTTGATCATCATCCAAGCCCGATCCGAGGTCGACTTCACCGCGCTCTTGCGCTCAATGCGGGTCAATCTCGAGTCGCTCAGCGAAATCTCCATTTTCAAATCCCGTGCAGACCGCTCTCCTTCCTGGACGGAACTAGCCGGCTCGATCGCTTCCCTGGGCTTTCAGGGAAGAATTAACTTTCACGCGATTGCCCTCGATCCTCGGACCGGCCCATGGATGGAAGTCGCTTCGATTTTACCGGAAGTGTTGAAAGAGGGCCTGGGTTCGAATTATTCGTTTTTGCCAACGGACGAGGAAATATTCACGGGGCATTTGAAGCAGCTGGGTGCATCCCTGAATCAATCGCCTTTCCTATCGTTGGCCTGCAGTGGCGTTTCCTACCTCCTACGGAGATCGCGCCAGGACCCGCTCCGTTCGAAGGACTTTCAAAACGAGCCTTCCTTTCGCCCCGAGGATTGGATGAGAGCCCCGCGGGCCTCCCTCGCCAAGTACCTCTTTCGAAAGGCCGACGGACTCACGGAGCCCGCACTCTTCGGTATTTACGGTCGTTTTTGGGGTAACGCCGTCTACCTGCGCGCTCTAAACTCCGGAACCGCTTGCGCTCTGCCTTGCACGTCGGTTCGAGTCCACTACGAACATTCAGACTCGGAGCGAGACTGCCATTTTCGCTATACGGAACTTCAGGCCGACGACCTTTCACACTTGAGCATTCGAGACTACTCCGACGCCATGGCCCTGGTGAATGCGAAGCCCACCCGAAGGGGGGATCGGGTCGAATACTCAGGCCTGGATCTTCTGATGAAGTTCGGCAAACGCCGTCTCCCCTTGCCCTTCAAGGAGTGGCTGGTCCGAAAATTCAATTTTCTCAGGCTCTTTTAGAAGCGTTCCAAGGCGGCAGTCTACTTTTAATTTTCAACCCCAGTTCATTCAGCCCGCGCGCCGAGGTTTACGACAAGCCACGCAAACCTCACTGGATCCGACTCGAACGAAAAAGTGGTTGCACTGATCCTGCACGTCCTTTTGCAGAACTCCGCATTCCGTGCACTGGCTGCCGACAGAGCGACCGTCCAGAAAGGCCTCCTCCCAGTCGTGATCGCACGGAGGAGCGCTTCGAGGCTCCGCCGGCTTGGATGCGACGGGAGACTTTGTCGTCGCCCCCCGAGGCTGCGTCCCACCTGCTGCACGGGCCGACTCGGTGCCTTTGCCAAAAGCCTCACGCAATGCAATTTCGATCGCAGAGCGCGCCAGTTCGCGCTGAGCCGGAGCGACATTCGACTCCTTGGGCCAAATCCGTTTCATCAGCAGCGTGGATTGTTCCTTAAAATCGAAATCAGGAATCATGAATTCCACTATGACAGATTCGAGTGTCCTTGATAATCCCCCTTCATGAAACATCCGAACTCCCTATTGCTCGAGAAACTCTACCAGGACTTTTCCAAGGGCGACCTGAACGCGGTTCTCGCTGTTTGCGCCGACAAGGTCACTTTTCAGGTCCCTGGAAAGGGAAAGCTTGCTGGCAAGTACGACAAGGCGACGTTTGCCTCCGGATTCGCCGGCAAACTCATGGAACTGTCCGGAGGCAGCTTCCAGGCGGAAGTGCATGACATCCTCGCGAGCGATCTCCACGCCGCTGTTCTCGCCACCTGCAGTCGGCTCGAGCATGGCAAGAAGATCGAATACCGCACGGTGCACATTTGGCGCTTCGAAAGCGGGAAACCCGTCGCTTGGTACGAATACCCTCGCGATCTCTATCAATACGATTCGATCTGGGCTTGAATCCCTCCCGGGCTCCGGCACGCCGATCGTGTGCCGAATCCCGGGATCGGCTCAGTCAATATGCAGGACTCCGGAAGTTTTACCCACTTCGTCGAGGTCATGCGCTACTTTTTTCTGGAGGTCTTTGCTCGGCAATGGCTCCTTGAACTCGACGCGGGCGTCATTCTTGCCGGGAGGAGACCAATTTTGCGCCACTCCCCGCATCGCTTCGACAGAAAGCGCGCCGCTCAGATCAGCAAATACAGCGAGCCCATTTTGTTCCGGCACCGGACTGAGGAACAGTCCGGCGATTCCGCTGACGGCACCGACATGGAAAGTGGGAAAGATGTTCAGGATGCCGAACTTTTGGCCCAAGGGCAGGAACTCCCGGATCGGAAGAGCCGTACCCATGACCGCAGTATGAGGACCTATGGCAAAGTAGGCCTTGATTCCCGTATGGGCGACTGGAAATCCGAAAACTACAGTGCCTGTCGGGAGACTGAGGGGCAGCGGACTTCCATTGGGCAGGAGTGATCCATCAGCTCCTTGAATCTGAGCGGCGCGCGTCAGATTCAAATCGATCGCAAGTTTCGATCCGCCACCCACCATCTTGAGCAAAGAGATTTTTCCAAGCTCCTCGCCGGGATCTTGGGGGTTCATGACTGGAAAAACGACCGAAGGCAAATCCAACGAACCGGTGTTCAACCCGAATGCGACCTGTGTGTAGGTCTGACCCAATTGGGTGTAAGCGGATACGTCCGCACTTTTGATCACCCCCCCTCCATTTCTCCCGCAACCCGTATTCGCCAACACAAGAACGCACCCCAACACTACCCAACGACCTTGAATCATGGATCACCCTCCTAAAAGTCGCCGGAATTGGCGCCGGAAAGCACACTGCAATCCGTATTCCGTTATAAATACTCGGCGATGCAACTTTCTCAATTTCAACGGCAAATTCAATTGAATCGATGGCCCAGTGAGCCTGCTTTTCGCCCCCCTCAAAGAGTCGTAACGCGACCGTTTATTCTTTTTGAGTCATCGACCCTTCAGCGACTGAGACTCGACCCACCGAAAGGGTGCGGCCTCGAATCCTTTTCACGTCCGAGCGCGAGTCCCGCAATTTCAAGGTAACCGTGAAACGAGGCCAAAGCGAAATAGACCCGACGCGCCTCCCCCAATGAAACCAGTGCCCATCCGGTCAAGACCACGCCGCTCAGGAGGCAGAAAAAGACGATCCAAGCCCGCCCAAAATCTTTTTCGAGAAGTCTCAGACTCTGACGAAAGGAGGTGGGAACTGGATGGTAATGGTATTGATCGGGAACTGCTTTGAGCCACACGAAATAGTGCAGGCTCTGTCCCAATGCCAAGGCCGTGCAGGCCCGAAGCGCAGTGCGAGGGTCGGACGACCCTGGCAAAATGAGTCGTCCGATGTCCTTGGCCGCCATCTGCGCAAAACCCAGGTCCATGCTCGGATCAAACCACCGGTGGAGAGCCTCGAACCCTCCCGTCATGATCGCAGCAGTGAGAACCCAGGTGAGCGCCAGCGCTGCCCAAGCCACCCGTCGTTCAGGCCCGGGACTCGCGGCACCGATCCAATACGGAAATGCGACGAAATTATGGAGAAGGACCATTGCGCCCAAGGTGCGGCTTGGGTCATGCACGAAGACCCAGCTGAATGCGCCTAGGAAAAACGCACCCTTCAGCCACTGCCGAAAACGCTTTTGGTAGAGCGCGGCCGCGACGACAAAGGTCGTTCCTGTGGCCCCGAGCTCGATGAAAGTGGAACCCTTCCACTCACTCAACTGCCCTTGGCCCATCCCGAAACCATTCCAAGTGAAGAGCAGCCGGTAGAGAAAAACCCATAAAAGGACGACGATCGGAAAGTGGGAGGCCCGAAACACACGGGACGCGCCTCCCCTGCCAGTCCAATTCCGCTTTTGAGCTCCGCCTGCGCGGTAGTGGAAGTAGCGGAGACTCGAAACGATGTGGGGAACTCCGTAAACCAAAGGACCGATCAAAAGCATCCACAATGGAGCCGCTACGGAAAAAAAAGTAGCGAAGAGTGTCGCGACTAAAAAACTCGTTCCGAGGCGGTAGGTGCGATTTGAAAACATCTCCCGGAGGATGCTCGACCGAAGAGAACGCCGCAGGATTCGACTGCGAAGCGAATCGAGAACCTCCGAGCCGCCTTCGAGGCTTCGGTAGAGGGTGTTCAGCATCAGAGGAACATTCCCACTTCCCATGAAAAGAGGTTGGCGGCCAAGATCCATAAGACTGCCGGCCATGCCTCCTTTTTCGGCCTCCGGGCACCTCGAGCAGAAAGCAAAAGCCAAGCAATGGCCATTTCCCCGAACCCTGCGTACGCTTCCGAAAATAGAGCGGCCGGCAGGTAGTTCCCGAAAAATCGGGGGATCACGAAAAAAACGAGGGGATGTGTCGCGAGATTGGCCCCGAACAAGGCGGCCAAGACAGCCGACGCTTTCCAAGGTCTGAAACAAAGCCAATAGAAAGGGAGCTCGCAGGCGCAGGTTTTCAGAAACACCCAGAGGTAGTCACGGGTGGGTCCCAGTGTCCCCTGAAAATAGGACTGCGACTCCAGCGCGAGATTCTCTGGCTTCACTCCTTGGAGTAAGCCGAGAGGTGAGAACTGCCAAGCGAGGTCGAAGGGCACGGTTACCGTTCGATAGCCCGACATCATCGAGATCATCGTGGCCAAAACAAGTGCTGCGAGGATGACACTTAACTCGAGTTTGCGCGGAAACATGAATCAACTTCTCCGATGACATTGAAAGGGGCGCCGCGACGGGCGCCCCCTCCCTAGATGACCCCCTTAGAAAACAATGAGCCGAATCACTTCTTCTGCCCGGGCTTGGTCGTGACCTGACCCGCCTTTTGTCCAGGTTTCTGAGTTGAAGTCTGGCCTGCCTTTTGGCCGGTCTTTTGTCCGGGTTGCATCACGGTGCCGGGTTGGCCGTTGTGATCATGTTGGGGCGGAGGCAGGAAGTCGGCATGGGCGAACAGTGCGAATAAAAGTGCAGCGACAGGAACCAGGATCAATTTGTTCATTTTCATCCTCCTTGGATGAGTTTTGAATTCAGGGCAACCGGACGACCTTCCCGTGAAGGATTCCGAATAGAATAGCAATCACCGTACCCTCCTCATGCGACATGCCTCGTGTACGTCCTTTGCAAGACTCGCCTTCATACATTCATATCGGGATATTTTTTTCCCCTGCTTTTACCTCATTTTTGAACCGCGAAAACAAAGGATGATTCGATGAAGAGCCAAATCGCTGCCGCACTGGTTTCCGTCCTCGCACTGTCTTCTTTCACGAGAGCAGCCGACTCCAACCCTCCGGCGAACGAACGTCACCTCTTCGAATTCAACTTCCAATGTTCCTTCGCCCAACCCACGCCGATACCCACGGTCACCGCCGGCAGAGGGGGAAATGAAATCCTCGCTGCTGCCCAGGTTTTCGCTACCGTGAAAGATCAGCGCGATTGGAGCGCCGAGATCACGACCGATCGCAATTTCCGAAACAAGCTTGCCGTACTGAAGGATGGAGACCTGATTTACGCGGCTGGCGCAAATCTCGAGTCTCGCCTCGAGTTCGTGGAGATCGAAGGCTTGAATGGTGGGCCGCAGATCTTCATCAAACGTCATGAAAACCCAGTGCTCTCGCACGAATGGATGAGATTCGATGCCTGGATCAAGCTCCATGGCGAGCGGACCGACGGTGAGTGCCAAGTGCACGCAGAGCCCGCTCACGAAACGGGCGCTTCCATCGTTCAATAGAAGGAATCCCCGTTTACGATTTTCTTTCGAGAGGAGATCGACTTCGGCCGATCTCCTCTCTCAATGGCCAGTGTTTTGATGAGGGAAAATCACCTTGGCTTGACCGAGCCGGAAGGAGTCGACCACGACACGCCCGGATATAGATTCATTTCAGAATCCAATCTCCCGTTTGCACGCCTGCCCGCGCCAATACCCGCGATAGATGCCTTGGCCTGAGTCATTGACGACTCGGTCGCGGATCGTGGGAGCGGATGATAAAATACTCTCATCCATGGAAACTCCCGACTGGCCTTTCGCTGTGCTCGCGCTCGCGAGCTTGATTGTCGCGACGCTCGCTCTCCGGATGGGGCGCACCCGAACAGTCCGCACACTACTGCGCCTCCCTGCTCATTCGGAGCAATTTACTTCAAAGCGTGGCCGGGCTTCGCTGCCACCCAACCTTGATCTCGCTTCGAACGCCCCCCTCTTCAACGTCCTTCATGATGCGTTTCGAAAGCGTCCTCAACTATTTCTTCATACGAACCTCCATGACTCCCTGGACAAGGTCGGCTCCCTGGAGGCACCTCGCCTTGAACCCGCCACGACCGCCGCGACCTCAGCGACCGACGAGGAGCGGATCAATCATTGGATGAGTCTGCGGTCCTACCCAGGAAATCCGGACGCTGTGCCCTATGATGCTTTCGCGTCGAGTTTACTCCGCAATTTCATCGGAGTTTTGAAGGGACAGAAAAAACTGAAGATCGGGGTCGAACATGCTGTGGTCGACAGCATGGGCGTGGGTGCAGGGATGGCGGGTGCCAAGATGGCGAGCCTGGCCAGCGTCGCCACCGCACCACTCTGGGCGGGATTCCCGCCTTTCGCCCTTCCTGCATTCATTCTGCTAGGTGCATGGTCGGGCTCACTCGTCGGCAGGAAGATCGGACATTGGATCAAAGCGCGAAGGTTGCATGGGGCCCTTCGAAAACTCAATCGCTCCACCCTGGAGTTGAAAGCGGGTTTCCTCAGACAGCTTCCGCACTGGCTTGAGGAAATGGATGCCGAATACCAGGAGCGTCAATTGCTCGCCCGCACGCTGCAACGGAAGCAGCAAGGACTCCTCCTGCGGACTCTCTTCCCGAATCTCATGAGTGTCTTCTTCAAGGATTGCGTGACTCGATTGAAGTCCGAACGGCGCTCATGTCGCCGGGATTGGAAAGCCCTCCGACGTCGGATACAGCGTAGCGAACCCCGGGAAGTAGCAAGCCTCCTGGAAGAAATGCACGACTCAGCGATCGAACCCGAAAGCGAGCTGCATCGCTTGCGAGAGGCACATGCTCTGGCTTTGAAGGAGCTGGAAGAAACCCGCGAGCAGGCGAGCTAATCGGAGACTATCCCCGAACTTCTATTTCAGCTCCAGGAATATCCATTGATAAGGAGCGAGCTGCGGGATCACCACCGAGTAGCCGTGCGAATGCGCGGGATGTGCGTCTGAACGAAGCTCCGCATTTTCCGCCAGATGGCTCTGTCCACCAAACTTGGGACTCTCGCTGTCCAGCTTCACATGGTAGACGCCCGGCTCAGGCACCCCGATTCGGTAATCCCGGAGCGGAAGCTCCGCTTTTCCGTGGTCTCCCAGGTTGCCGACGACAAGCACTGTCTTACGGGTGACGGGATCGACTTTGAGGAATGAAATGACTTTGTTGACGCCATCGAGGTGATTGATCGGCTTGCTCGGCATGTAGCGCATGTTGAATGCCGAGGTCTGGGTAAAATACCGGTGAAGTGCACCGTGGTAATCGAAAAGCTGCTTGTTGCGAGGTTGGTCCAAAAGCTCCCAGTGCACGACCCCATCTCCGAAACTTCCCGACTGACCCAACTCGACTTGAAGCAAAGATTGGTAGTCCCCTCCCGAAACCGCGGCCAGCGTATCGAGACCCTTGGTCTTCCTTTCGATGTAGTACCAGCCTGCCCCTGCCATCTCGGTCGCAGGCAGGGCTTTTCCGTTGTCGGCTTCATCGTGATTCTTGTAGTGGGTCGTGCGCGCAGCCTCGTTCGACGCAATCGGACTTTCGAGCGCGTGACGAAGCTCTTCCATATCGATGGCCTCGGTGAACCGTTTTGCGTTCTCGTCGATCCAGTGCATGAGATGCCCGTGATTGGTCACGTTGAAACCGACGCCGCCCTCTGAATGCAGGCTACGCGTCTGATTGACGATCGAGAAAAAAGCTTCCCCGTTGGTATAGAACCCGGGAAACGCTGCATGAAGCTCCTCATTCATCCCACGCAGCGCACTGAAACCTCCCGCGCGGTTGTACATGCCCGTTCCAAAGCCTCCCGAGACGTTGTCCACGCGCACCCCAGCAAAACCATACCGTTTCGCACGCGTGATCTCGGCATCCCTGAGATAACGGTCAATCGCCGGATTGGCGGTGTCATAGGGCTGAGTGTGCCACTCGGTCTCCCAGTCCATGCCGTACAACGGCTTGCCGTCAGCCTTCGTCCATTTGTGCAGTCCGATCTGATCGATCTTCCGACCCTCGGGATTTCCCTGCTTCGGAAAATGGCCGATCACCGCGTCGTCGACCAAGGCGATGCCTTTTCCGTTGGCATGGTCAGCCATGCGAGCGAACTCGCTGGGAGTTCCGAAGTGGCAGTTGATCGGATAGGGATACCCTTGATAGCCCCATTGCCAACCCCCATGCTCAAGGCTCTGGTTGCTCGGCATGACCTTGATGCGGGTCACTCCATGTTCTGCCAAGACATCCAAGATGCCTGACTCAGCCACGAACTTGTAAGTATCCATGGGGTCTTGGGGGCCGCGATGTCCCTGGTACATCCAGTTCCGGACGAGACCCATCAAGTCAGTCTCCTCCATGACGGATCCACCGACGTTCCGTCTCCAGTCGGGGAGCGGATTCTGGAACTTGTGGTGCTGGGGTCCTTCGAAATCCCAGAACATCGAGTGGAGCGCGTCGTGCTCCGGGCGCCCGAGTTTCCTGAGGAGCCCACGAGTACTGTAGGCGCCATTGGTGGGGTCGAGCAGCTGCTCCGAGACTTTATGGACCTGGCCCTGTCCGTTGAGTTTCTGCGTGCGACGAAGCACCATGTACTCCATCCCGTGCGAGAGAGGGATCTCGGAAGTCGTCCCGTAGACGGAACCGTCCTCCGGAACGAGTCGGAATCGCTCGAGCTGCTCCGGCGGCATCTCTCCCCAATGGTTGAATTCCCCGACGACATAAAAGCCGATTTTGGCATTCGCCCCCGCGGGCTGCCCCTGGAGGTCGACACTCGCGCCATGATTATCGAGGGGAAGTCTCAACCGGCCCGCAGTCGCGTTTCCGCCTGCATCTCGGCGAACCTCCCGCCAACCCGCGGCAGCGCGATGGCCTTTGAACCACTCGGTGGGAGTCTTGTGTGGAAACGTCATGGTCGCATCGCCGAGGACTCGGGCGAACTCGTAATCCTTCAAATGCTCGAGCACGCAGGAGATGAGGGGATCGGCGTACGCTGGCGTCGAAACAAACGCCGCCAAGGCAATGGCGACTGCGACACGAGAAGTCCAAAATTGTTTTTTGAGCGGCATCATTCTGAAAAACGGATCGGAATCGTGGAACGAACCCTTGAAGGTTGCAGCATCGAAATCGGATTCAACCCGACTTCTTGAGCATGGCCCGCAGCTGCGCTTGCAACTCAGGCACTTTGAAAGGCTTCTGTATTACCGTCGGAAGGCCACGCTGAGTTCCCGAGTTCAGGGCTCGAATCGCGTCCGCTCCCAGCCCAGTCAAAAGGAGGAACGGGACCTCGATCTTTCGATCGCAACAGTCCTTCCAAAGCTGCAGCCCGCTCTCTTCGGGACCGAGCAGACAATCCACGATCATGATGGAAGGCAATCCGGTACCCAGTTCCATGCGGGCATCTGCCACATTGGATACCCAGCGGATCGTCAATGCTGGATCGATCGACTGGATGATCTTCATTAAAAGCGGTTTCAAAAAGGAATCATCCTCGACGATCAGGACCCACGACGGCCTCGGGGGGCCCCGAAAGTGAGAAAGTAGGCGTCCAAGCATGGCTGCCTATCGTCCCCCCTTCCGTACTTCTTGAATGACCCCAGCCGTTCACGAAACTCGTGTCACTGGATCATCCTGGAATCATGAAGCACGAGTTCTGTCGTAGACGGCATGCGTTATAACATCGCCCCGGACCCATTTTGAGGCGCACTGCGTTAGCACTAGTTTTTAACTCCTGTTTCTCCAGGGTTTTGATCCCGCTGATTTTGTGAGATTGGTGTGCTCATCCGATGAATACTCCAAGACCGAGACGAAGAAGGAGACGGGGCCGCGGCGGCAACCGTCCAGGCCAGGCCCCCGGCGCAGGCCCTACCCCGCTCTCCGGACCCAACTCCGGGCAATCTGCCGGACTGCGAGTGGACGGGCAATGGGCTGAAGGCCCCTTGCCCGAAGGTCAGGATTTCGAAGACGGCGACACCGACCTTGCCTCGGACGGCAACGCTTCCGAAAACGACACTTTCGATTCGGATGATTTTGAAACTGAAGGCCTGTTGGAAGGCCGAACCGAAAGCCGGCACCGCGGGTCGGATCAGCCCGCATTTCCCGTCGGGGGCCCGGCTTCCGAAGAATCCTCCGTAGAAACCGGGAACTCCGAAAATGGGGCACCCGAAACTGAATCCCTCGCTGGCAACTCCTATCCCCAACCCGTGCGTCCGCAACCTGGGCAAAACCGGGGAAGGCATCCCCGCAGCGGCAATCGCCATCCCCAGCAGCCTCTTGGCCAGCAACAATCCCGCCATGGACATCAGCAGGGCCATCCGCAAACCCAGATGACGACGCTCGCCCAGCGTTGCCATCGACAATTTCCCGGAGCGGCACGCGATCGCGGACGCGAGTACTTCCAGTCGGGACGCGTTTCCGATCCTAACCAGTCGGCAGAGGCCTTTGGGCTTTCCGTGCGCGGAAGCGGCGTGAATTACGTCGTGTCCCTGGACTTTTCCCAGGTTTCCACGAAAAAGGGACTTCAAGGCAAATGTGACTGCCCCTATTACGATGGCGGCGGACTCTGCAAGCACCTCTGGGCGGCGATCCTCCAGATCGACAAAGCGGGACTCTCGGCACTCGTACCCGAAAACGGGCCCCTCCGAGTTTTCCACATTGCTCCCCGTTCCCGACGGGATCGAAACGAACGCAGCGGCGAAGGGCACCCGAGTCAGCAGAATCACCGGGGCCGTGGAAACACCGGACCAAGCGGACCTCGACCCATCATTCCTGCACTCCTCTCTCCCGGCCTCGCCAACGTCATCTTACCCAACACTGCTGATTGGCAGGATAAGCTCGATCAGATCCGCGTCCTGTCCATGGGCAAACCGATTCGGGTCATCCCCGGCAATTCGCTCGCCTACTTCGTCATCAATGCTGCCGAGACGGTTTCCACGGGCAAGCTCGTGCTGGATCTCTGGACACGCAGTCGCATGCCCAACGGAGAACTGGGCCCGCTGAAACCCAATCGGCTGCCTCGCCACGATCTATCGCGTTTCGAGGACCTCAGGGATCAAGAAACCTTGTCCGTCCTCGCTCGCACCGGCGAGCCGACCACATTTGCGCCTTTCGGGCGCTTTTCCGGCGAACCTTGTTCTCGCTTCACCGTGGACCCGCTTCTGGAGAGCCACCTGCTCCCCTCTCTCGCCAGCTCGGGAAAAATGTTCCTGTCGCGCTCGCCCAATGGCTCGCCCGACGATGCCGAGCGCCCGCTCCGCATGGACCGCGGCAGCCCGTGGGGCCTCGAACTCAAAATCGAGATTGCCAATGCCGGGCAATACCGTCTCACCGGTTTCTTGAAGCGGGATACGGAACTCCGCTCCCTCCAGGATCCTGTCTATGTCTTTAGAAGCGGCTTGGTCCTTTTCGGTGACCGCATGAGCAAGATCTCCGAGCCGAAGCACGCCGCTTGGGCGACCGCCCTTCGCGGACCGCAGGAGTTCCTTGTCCCGCGCGATCAAGGCGACAGCCTCCTCACCAAGATCCTCACCGACCCGACCGCTCCCCGGATTTTTTTTCCGGAAGACATGGGCTGGAGCTCGTTGATGATCGAGCCTACTCCCATCGGCGTGTTCCGCGCTTTGGGCAACGATCCGGCCACTGGCCGCCTCACCTTAACCGTCAGTTTTGACTATGCGGGCCGCAAGGTCTCGCTCGACGAAAGCGACACGACTCTCGTGGACCTCGAGCAGAAACGCGTCTATTCGCGCAACGTCGGCTTCGAAGAAGGAACCTTGCGCAAGGCGCTTGAAATTCTTCGGGACCGCCAAGGCACCGGCACGCTCCCGGTAGCCGACCTCCACCGCGCAGCGGGCGAACTCACTCAGCAGGGATGGCTGATCTACATCGACAATCAAAGGCTCCGGGTGACCGAAGACTTCGCGATGAACGTCAGCACTTCCACCGATTGGTTCGACCTCAAGATGGAAGCGAACTTCGGCGACACTCCTGCCACCCAGAAAGCGCTTTTGGCGGCCCTCGAAGCCAAGAACGGCCTGGTCCAGCTCGCTGATGGCTCGGTCGGGATGCTTCCCCAGGAATGGCTCGCTCGCTATGCCTCATTCAGCAATTTCGGCGAACGTACCGAGGATGGCGGTCTTCGCTTCAACAAATCCCAAGGCTTGATGCTGAATTCGGTCCTCACCGAAGGCGACCATCTCAAAGCCGATCCGGGCTTCAACGCCTTTCGAAGCCAGGTCAAGAAATTCGAGGGAGTGAAGCTCGTCAAGACCCCCAAGGGTTTCAACGGCAAACTCCGCAACTACCAGTTCGAAGGCCTGACCTGGCTCGAGTTCGTCGAGAATTTTGGAATGGGCGGGATCCTCGCCGACGATATGGGCCTCGGAAAAACCATTCAGATCCTCGCGTTCCTCCAGGGCCGTGAACGCAAGACCAAGCTCCCGAGCCTGGTCGTTGCGCCAAAAAGCTTGGTCTTCAACTGGCTCGATGAAGCAGCCAAGTTCGTACCGGACTTGAAGGTCATGCGCTACTCCGGCGCCGGCCGCACCCGCGCGCTAAAAGAGGTCCAGAGCGCCGATCTCGTGGTAACGACCTACGGTACGCTTCGCACCGATATCGAGAAACTGCGTGAAATTCAGTTCGACATCGCGATCGTCGACGAGGCCCAGGCGATCAAGAACCCAAAATCCCTCTCTGCGATGTCCTGCAAGCAGATCCGGGCGAACCATAAACTCGCGCTGACTGGCACGCCGATCGAGAACTCGCTGACTGACCTGTTTTCCATCCTCGAGTTCACGAGTCCTGGCTTGCTCAGCCTCTCTCAGGAGAAGGACTTGGCCGAGGACACCCGTGGCGTGCTCTCTCGCATGCTCAAGCCCTTCATGCTCCGCCGCACCAAAGAGAAAGTGCTCGAGGAGCTGCCCGAAAAGTCCGAGCAAGTCCTTTTCTGCGAAATGAGCGTCACCGAAAAGCAGTTCTACACTTCGCTCCGGGACCAGTACCGGGCTTCGATCGAAGCGAGCATCGAGAAGAATGGGCTCGGAAAATCGAAGATCCATGTTTTGGAGGCCCTGCTTCGGCTTCGACAAGCCTCTTGTCACCCAGGTCTCGTGAACCCCGCACTCAAGGGAGAACCGAGCGCTAAGCTCGAGCTGATGCTCAGCCACATCCGCGAAGTCATCCAAGAGGGCCACAAGGCCCTGGTGTTCTCTCAATTCACGAGCCTACTGGCCTTGGTCAAAACTAGCCTCGACGAAGCCCAGATCACCTACGAGTACCTCGACGGCCAGACCGTGGACCGCAAGAAACCGGTCGAACGATTCCAGACCGATCCAGATTGCCCGGTGTTCCTGATCAGCCTCAAAGCCGGCGGGGTCGGCCTCAACCTCACGGCTGCCGACTACGTGTTCATTCTCGACCCTTGGTGGAACCCCGCAGTCGAGGCCCAGGCCATTGGCCGCGCCCACCGCATGGGACAGGTCAACAAGGTGTTCGCTTACCGCATGATCGCCAAAGGTACGGTCGAGGAAAAGATCCTCGAGCTCCAGAAGACCAAGAAGGAGTTGGCCGAATCGATCATCTCCGAGGACAAGGATTTCATGCGTAAGCTCACGCGTGAAGACCTTGAGCAACTCCTCACCTGAGCCGTGGATGTCCCTCGTGAAGCGGTCTGCCCGATCCTGGAAGCTGACATCGACGTCGCCACGGACGCTGACTCTGGCGCTGGCTTTGACCCTCGGGTGCACTGCTTTCACCATTGACCCGGCCTCAGCCGACCTGCCGAAAACCGATCCCACCCTCGCTCAGCACCCCTCTGCCCCAGGGGTGCTCGCGCCGGGCGACTTCGTCTGCTTCGGACCTGGGTTCATGTTCACAACCCGTGCCCCCGCGGGCTGGACCCTCGACAACGAGAGCGGCCAGCCAGACGGACTTTGCCTGGTCGGTTATCCCGCGGGAGGCTCCTGGAAAAGCAGCGAAACGGTGATCTACACCAACGCCACTCCGAAGAGCTCAGAGAAGGGCACTCGGAGCCTCGCGGAGATGGTCGAATCCGACTTGAACCTTCACAAGGCGGGTCAACCCGGACTTCGGATCCAGGATGGCCAGAAGCTCTCCAATCAGGGTCGAAAACTCGTTTCCAAGCAATTCATGGGCATCACCGGCTCAAAGAGTTTCGAGGCAGTGGCCTATGTCGACGAACCAGGCGCGGTGGTTTTCCTCGTGATGACGTCCCGAACAGTAACCGGCTTCAAACGGGCATTGACTGCCTTCAAATCGTTCGTGGAGGGTTACCATCTCCTCGCTTCGAACCTGGTCCAGAAGCCGCAAAAAAATAGATTGAACTCGCAATAGAGTTGACGACGAAACTCTTGTTTCAGGGCAAGTTTCGCATCCTTTTTAAAAGAGGAAACTTCGGACGGAGCCGCCGCGCGGTCATCCTATTGTTCTTCTGTTTAATAATATTTTACCGCTGGCCCGATACAGGTGGCTTGAATTACAGGCATTCGGACGCCAACGTCGGGCGGTCTTGAATACGCGCCCAGCCATGCCCGATAGAGGTACTTAAGTCGCGCATTTTGTGATACCCTTAGGAAGATCTAACATCCAGCTCAGCTTCTTTCGAGTCTGCGGGCGGTTGCCCCTTTCTTCAAGAGTGGCCGTCTCCGAAGCCAACACCCCTCTCGAGGGAAACCGCTGATTCATCATCGGCAGAAATAGGCGACTCGAATGACTTTCCTAAAACACGGTCCAGGTGCTGCAAAAGGTCAATTCAAGTGCTTCCGCTGCCGAGCTCACTTCCGCTCCAAAGATGGAGATTGGCATCAGTCGCGCAACCAGCAGGTTTTCCTCTGCAAGCCCTGCGAGAAGACGCCCGAAGCCGTTCAAGACAAAGCCCGTTTCGTCCTTCAGTGAAACGGATCGACTGAATCCACTCCTCTGCAGTTGACTTATCCAAGTCGGACTTGTTTAGCTTTCATCCATGCCCATGGATGATCGCTACCTGTCGGGTTTTGGCAATCACTTCTCCACGGAAGCGGTGCCTGGCTCGCTGCCCCCCGACCAGAACTCGCCCCAAAAGCCGGGACTCGGACTCTACGCCGAGCAACTCAGCGGCTCTGCGTTCACGGCTCCGCGAGCGACCAACCTCGCCTCCTGGCTCTACCGGATGCGGCCCTCAGTCATGCATAAGCGATTCTTGCCCCTGAAGGAGCTCACGGCACGGACTTTCTTCAGGCCTGAACAGGTGGATCCGAATCAAATGCGGTGGAATCCACCGACTCTCCCGGTCGGACCCCAGGACTTCTTGGAAGGCATTCGTACCGTCTGCGGTAACGGCTCCGCCAGCCAAGGCCATGGCCTGCACGTTCACCTTTACACTTTCAATCGCCCGATGGGATCCCGCTACCTCATGAACGCGGACGGAGACTTTTTACTCATCCCGCAGGCGGGAGCACTGGTCATCAAGACCGAACTGGGATGGATCGACTGCGAACCAGGCGAGATCGCGATCGTCCCGCGGGGAATCAAGTTCCAGATCGAAGGTGCTGTACCGGGCGCCTGCAGCGGGTATGTCGGAGAAAACTTCGGAGCGCCCTTTCGACTTCCCGAACTCGGACCCATCGGGGCGAATGGGCTCGCGCACCGCCGCCATTTCCTGACTCCCGCTGCACGATTCGAGGACAAGGACGGTGAGTTTGAATTGATCGGAAAGTTCGCGGGGCTTCTCTGGTCGGCCGAGA
>JAYVNB010000191.1:0-4766 GCA_043759365.1 Bacteriovoracaceae bacterium
GTCTCCGATGCCGCGGAGGTCTCGGTTACTGGATTCGTAGGTCCTTGCCCAGCGGCGGAGGTCTGAAGCGAAGCGAAGTTTTTTCCCGATAGCAGGTCCTTGACGGCGTTCTCCGCTTTGTCCTGCTCGGCACAGAGAAATGACGAGAGCGCAGTGATTCGCTCGATCGACTGTCGAACCTTTGAATCATCCACGGCCACGACAGCGCGAGTCTGAGGAGGGATGGACGCCCGCTGCGCAGGAACCGGTTTTTTGTCGAGCGCCGGAGCATCGGTCGATGCCCGGCTCCAAGGAGAGGGCTGGGACTTCACCGCGTGTTGGAAGGGAGGCGGAACAGGCGTCGAGGCCTGCGTAGCCATCCGGAGCTTCTTGCGTAAATGAGAAGCAAAGGAACGCCCTTGCGCCACCAGGATCTCCTCCGGCATGCGACGCAAACGACTGATGGCCAGGACTGAATCCCGACGCAGTGGCTGCGGAAGCGAACCGAGGATGCGAGCGACATCCTCTTCGCCCCACTCGAGCGAAAGGAGCGCCACGCTCGTGGCTTGCTCGCTTCGGAGAAGAACGTGAATTATTTTCAGATCGAGCGACTTCAGGAAATCGAAGGCCCCTTGCGATTGGCGTTCGGGATCCCAACTCAAAGTGACTCCCACGAACTCCAAATGGAGCTGGGAGAGGATATCACTCGGAGGATGGGCTCTGAGTTCCTGAAGTCGATCGAAGAAAAGCTGATGAATCCGCTCCCATTTTGCCTGGGGAATGCCGTCGAATACGGTTTTGGCGTAGTCGAAGCCGATCAGCTCCACCAATATGGCGAAGCGAGCCAATCCCGCCTCGGAGCCCGCCAACTTTCGCGCATGCAAGGAACACGGCTGCGGATGGCGTACAACCAGCGTCAGGATCTTGTCACGGAGTTCAAGTACGGACTCGAGGGGGCTCATGCACCCCACTGTTCGTCACGAGGGACACGGATCTTGAGGGACAGAGGGCTCAGTAGGCAGAGCCTGCCGATTTACTTGCGACCTACCTAGGATCAAACTGGAAGCCGGGAAGGAGCCCCACCGACATGACCAACGATAGGAAACCTGCCCCCACTCAAGATGCGCAATCCTTGCACAAAAATTTTCTGCTCGACCACGAGGAACTGCAGGTCCGTCTGTCCGGCCTCCGCGCTTCGCACGAAGCCTCGTTGGGCTCGATGGCAACCGCCCGGAACCGGGCGGAGGACCTCCTGACCCGTGCCCGTCAAGAAATTGAGGAACTGAAGCATGCGCGGGCCGCTACCCAAGCGCAGCTCGAAAGCAGCCAAGCCGCGCAATCCGAAGCGAGTCAGCTCGCCCAATCTCTGCGAGCGGACCTGGACCTCCATCGGAAGTCGCTCCGAGCCTATCAAGCCCGCTGCCAGGAATGGGAAACGAAACTAAAGGAGTCCGAACGGAAACGATCCGAATCCGACTCCCAACTGGGCCCTCTTCGTCAGGAGGCGGAAGCCTTGGCGCGAAGTCTGCAGAATTCAAGCGAAGAAAACGAAGGCTTGAGGACCGGCCTGCTGGAGTCGAAAAACGAACTTCAACGCCTGAACTCCCTCGTGAAGTCCCTCATGACCGAGAGCCGAAGTCTCCAAGTCGACCTTTTCGAAGCCCGAGACGGCAGCGAAAAACTCCGAAGGCAACTCGAGACCTCGTGCTCCGCGCGCGAGATCCTCGAACGGAGGACCCGGATCCTGGAACTGATCGCCTCCAAAGACTCAGCCGTGCAAGCGATCGAGCAGGAGCGCGGCCGGATTCCCTCGGATCATCCGGCCCACACCGAGATCGGCGACCTTCTGAGAATTCAGGCCGAGCAGAAGCGCAAGCTGATGGAACTAGTCGAGTCCCCGGACATCACTGCCCCCCTTCACAACCAATAGTCCTCAACAGCGCCCCGATCACCAGAGGAATTCGATCGGCTGATCCATCTCCTTCCGCTTCAGGATCTCCGCGGTCGACTGGGCATCGACTGCACGGACCTCGAACTCAAAAGGACCCAAAGCCACGGCTTTGTCGGGAGTGACGAGTTGCCAGATGTATTGGGATCCCACCTCAACGACGAGTTTGATGCCCTGTGAACGAGTGACTTTCTCATAATGGACGGTTCCCGTGATCGTGTTCTTGAGCGCGACGAAACCTGAGAACAGGTTTGGCCAAGAGAATGCGATTTCCGACTTCAGCTCCTCCCCACCCGGCCTTTGCCGAACCAGCAACAAAGTTCGATGCTTGGGATGGGTGGTCAACCCGCTCCTATCCTCGGGATCGAGGGTGGCCGGATCCCGCTTCTTGGGAATTTCGCTATTCTGCTCGTTCTCGCTCTTGCGCTCCTCAGTGATGCCCGTGCCGCGGACAATCTTCAGCTTGCCTGCGACCAGCTTGAACTGGTCGGAGTTCTTCCCCCCTTTCCGGGGTCGTACCGGCCGTTTGAGGATCAAAAGCGTTTTTTCAGAAAGGATCAGCTTGTCCCCTTCATCAATCTGCAGCGTCGCGGACTTTCCCCTGCCGACCCAAACCGCATCCATATTGTAGAATTCGGTTCCCGGGATCGCATTCACGAAATCGAGGCTGCCCGCCCGTTTCTTTTCGCCCGAGCCCTCCTCGAAAACGGCAATGCGCGCGGAGGCGCCCGCTCCTACGCGAGTCATTTCCCGTGCGCGCCACCCGAAGAGCGCGAAACAGGCGCAGGAAACGATCAACATGAGGGCATCGAACCATTGAGCCTTCAGAAGAGCCTTCAGCTTACCCATCACGCCGCACCACCACTGCAGTCACGTCGTCGGCCTGCTCGATGTCCTTGGAAAGTTTCTCCCATGCCTGGATGACACCCGCCAAAAGCCCCTTGCCTCGCTGTTTGGATGCAGCCTGGATGGCTTTTCGAAGGGAACGCCGGTCAAACACGTTGACCTCGCCTTTCATGTTCTCGACCAAGCCGTCGGAGTAAAGAAACAATTGGGCGCCCGGAGGCCAAGCATGGGTGCCGCACTCCGGGAACTCGATGCCGTGCTTGTGCCCGAGCGACTCCCCCGAAGTGCCGAGCGCCTTGGGCTGAGATTGACCGGGCAAAAGCAGGTACGGAAAACAGTGACCTGCGTTGTGAAAAACGAGCTGATTGCTCTGGGGATCGGCGACCACCGCGAAAAAGCTCATGGTGATCGATCCCCGTGATGCGCAGAAGATCGCCTCATTGAGCACGCGCAGGCTCTCACGTGGATCGAGCATGCGGGCAGGATCACCACGACAGAGATCCTCATAAGCGGCGAAAGCTCCTCGCACCACCGCGGTGATCAAAGCGGAGGCGGCGCCGTGATCGGTCGCATCCCCGACCAGGATCAATACGCACGGCTCCGCACCCTCGCGCGGGATCTCCACCATGTTCCACCAGTCGCCACCGACCTGGCTGGCGCTTCTGATCCAGGCATGAATTTCATGACCCGCTACTTTGACCTGTCCGGGAGGCATGAGCATCATCTGGACTTTTTGGGCGATCGCGAGCTCGGACTCGAGTCCCGCTTTCACTTTGGTCTCCTCGACGAGGTTCGAAATCCTCTCCGACATGTGATTGAAGGCGGTCTGCAGAGTCGCGATCTCATCCTCGCCTGTGACCTGAAAACGTCCGCTGAAGTCCCCTTTGGCGATCGTATCCGCTGCCTCCTGGATCCGGGAAAGGGGCCGGATGATCACACCCGTCAAACGCTTGGCGAGAAACAGGGTGAGGAACAAGAACCCCAACGCAAGCGTCACCACCTGCTCCGTCACGAAAGAGACCGGACGCATGACCGAAGGACGGTACGAAAGGGCTGCAAGAACTCGATTGGAGACCGGTGCGGCATAAGCCAGGATCCCGTCGGTTCCGACGAAGAAGGCGTTTGCACTCCCGGGATCCTCGATACCGCGCTTCGACAGCCAAGAAAGGATCTCTTGGCTGACTCCGGTATCTTCGAACACGGACTTGAGGTAGGCCGCTCCGTCCCCTGCCCAGAGCAGCTTGGAGTTGTTATCCACCATCAGCATCGAGGAGTCGGCTCCTCCCGAGAAGCCATCGAGTGAGAAGAGCGCGAGACGGAATCCCCGCGGGGTCGGCACCATGGCGGTCACGTACGGAACCATGAGGGGCAGCGTGCCCGGAAAAATCGTGGGACGTCTCGGGCCCAAACCCGTTTGCTGGACACAGGATTCGTGGACATCCAGGGATTGCGCCCAATCGCTCGGCAATACACCCAAGTCCGTCAACTGGCGCTGAAACAGCGCGGACACCGCTACTCGATGGTTCCTGGGGTTGGGATCGCAGGGATCCTCGAGGACGAAAATGATCTCCCTGGACTCAGAAACCCGCTCCAAGTCGATGAAGGAGGCTAGGCGCAGGAGGTTCTCGACTGTACCCGCAACCTGGCGGACCTGCGTGATCTCGCCCGAAAGGACACCCTGCAGTTTGTCCTGGCGATAAAACGCCGAAAACACCCATGCTGAGGCGCCCAGCGAGACAGCGACAAGAATGCTGCTCAACCCTACGAGCTTTTTTCCTAGCGTCCACTTCATCGGCGCACCAAAATCAAGAGTAGCAGATGAGACGCCGAAGCCTAATCCAAACTGCCCCACCCGACCAGGGACCGATCCGAGGACGCTCCTTGATGCGCAATCAAGTATCGCTCTTCAGCTTCCTCATGGCTTTACTGGCTCCCACTTTCGGCGGGGCCTGGGATGCTTCGCGACTACCCGAACCCCCGAGCACGAGGCGAC
>JAYVNB010000192.1:0-4756 GCA_043759365.1 Bacteriovoracaceae bacterium
TCTTTGGAGCGGCCGCGGCGAAGGTCGAGGTCGACGAGCTTCACCAACACACGGAAGGAAGCCTCCTCGTCCGGATAGGTCTTGAGCAAAGTCTCGTAGACCTGCGCCGCTTTCGCGGGTTCGGCATTGCGCTCATACTGTCGGCCCAAGCGCTCGAGCGTGCGGGGAAAGAAATTGCGGTCTCCGGCAACCTGCTGAAAATAGGTCAAAGCCTCGTCCACACGACCCGTTTCGGTCATGAAGATCGCCATGTCGCGCAAGGCTTCGTCGCGAAGATTGACGAACTTCTCGCCCCCTTTTCCTGTTTTGGAAATCGCTTCCTTCATGGTTTCAACAGCGCGATCAAATTGTCGGGTACGGTAGTAGGTCCAGGCCAGCTTGTGCAGGAGACGGGGCAGGGTATCCCCGGCCTCACGCTTCACAGCCATCTCGTAATAAGCCTGTGCCTTCGCGAACTCCTTCTTCTCAAATTCGGAGTCGCCGAGCTCGCGGTAGGCATCGGACACGAACGGGGAAGAAGGGAACTTGCGCGTGAGGTACTCGAAACTCTTGAGCGCTTCCTTGCGATCCTCGAGCTCAAGCAAGTTCACCCCGAGGAAGTAGTAGACGCGATCCAACTTGTTGTAGGCGATGCGGAGACTCAGGATCTCATTGCAGGCCCTGACGCCAGAGAGGAGAAAAACCTTCGAACGGGCGCGGTTGATGAAACCCGCGGGCTTCCCTTCCACTCGTCGACGGTCATGGACCCGCCCCTCCAGGAGGAACTCGGCGCGATAGGCTTCGAGGTAGAGCTCGGCCAAGCGGAAATAGAGGTCGGCCATCCGGTTTTTCGGCTGACGCCGTCCAAGCGTGATCCTGAGCGCACTGAGTTCCTGGTTCCGGAGGTCGGTGATCTTGGCTTCGTCGTCCGTCATGACCGCCTGAAGCTCGGCATCCGAGTAGGTACTTCCCGCTTCGGCGGCATAAACCGCGCGAGGAAGCGCTGTCAGGCTCACGCCCGCAAGCGCTGCCACGAGGGCCGCTGCCATCCAGGATGAGTTCGGTCGCTTGGTCATACGTTCAGCCCTGCGAGTGGCACTCAGACTCCAACCCGAAGACATAATCCCCCAGTTCGTCGTTCCAGAATTCTCCGTTGAAGGACCAAAAATACTGATCGTCCCGACGACCTGGTTCCTGTCCACCGCGAGACCGGGAGCCCAGTTCGCGCTTGTAGATCAGTCGTTCCTTGGCCCGACGAAGCATCTCGAGCTTGATGAAAGACATCTTCTCGAAATCCGAGATCAACATACTGTGGTAGTCCAGAAGGCTGTTTTTCACAAAAGCACCTCCGAGCTGCCGAATCGTTTTTTCGCGCCAGCCCAGGATCTGATCGAGGAAGCCCGGAAAGCCCCCTCCTCCGGCTCGCGCTCCAGGTTGCATCGCCCCGAACTGTCGGATCGCCACGCGCTCAGTCCCCACGGACTTCTCGGCCGAGACCAGATTCTGGAAGTACGGACCACGGACGAACCGGTTGGCCATGCGCAAGGTATCGTCTTGAGCGTAAAGAGTGCCTCCGAGAGCGCGCTTTCCGAAATCATAGAAGGCATTGATATTACCCGCGTTGACCTCTACGAAATGCTTCACATCCTCGCCCACTTTGGCGTATTTGGAGTTGAACTCGTTGATGACTTCGTTGGCATCGGAATAAAGGCAAAGCGCCAGGAAACTCTGGGCCCGGAGCACGTCGACCTCCGAATTGAACACGAAGCTCAAAGCCGGACTCTTGTAGGAGACCAGCTTGCCAAGGCTGCGGTTATATTCCTCGCGACCAAAGGAGTTCCAAGCCTGCTCAAACAGGATGTCCGGCCATACCAGGCTTTCTTTCGGAATCCGATCATAGGCGCGGTCCGCCTCCTGGAACTTGTCCATCTGATAGAGGGTCCGGGCCACACCGGCCTGGCAACGGGAGGCTAAGTCCTCGGCTTCGGACCGCTGGGTGCGTTTGACGGCACTTTCCTCCGCATCTGAAGTATCCGCATATTGGCTGGCCACCGAGCCGCACTCCCGGAAGTCGCGGATGGCGTCGTCGTTCTTGCCTAAGATGGCGTTGGCAGTGGCCCGTAGCTGGAGCGCGAAGGGCCAAAGGGGTGATCGCCCGGAGATCCCGTTGACGTAACCGATCGAGTTCTGGAGTTTGCCCGACAGGAGCGCATCTTTGCCGAGGCCATAGAGATAAGCACTGCGATTAAGAGTGTCGTAGTCCTCATAGCTCGTGTGGCGAATCAGGTATTTCCGTAAAAGATCGGCTCCCACGCGGACCAAAAGGGTTTCCGTTTGCGTCAGCACCCGACGGATCGCAGGCTTTTGACCCGTCTGGAGGGTACGGATGAAGAAATAGGAGGCCGAGTTGTAGAGTCGGGCGCGAACTAGGCTCAGGGTCACCCAAGAATAAGCTTCGGAGGCGAGCTTCGGGTCAGCCTCTTGAGCCGCGAAAGCGTACCGGGCCGATTTGAAGTACTGCCCTTGAGAGTAAAGGGTTTGCGCTTCGCTCAAGTAACCTTGGGCCGAGAGATCATCGGCGTGTGCCTCAATCGACCCGACTGAAAAACACAAGGCGCAGGCAGCGGCCCACGTCATCCATCCCCTCGGCGTTTTGCCGGACGATTTCAAATTCACAGCTTCAACCCGAGACCGAAGCCGAAAAGGTAGTTCGAAAACCAGGTGCTCTCCCCGGAATTTCCGAGGATCGGCGCCCGATAGTAAGCTCCGGTCAAGTCGAGTCGGACTGTGAAAACTTGTGAGAGATGGAACATGTGACCGGTTCCGAGAAAATAAGACGTCAGATTCTCCTCCGTGTAGGTCGCCGGAGAAGCGGTATTGGGTCGCGTGTCGAGAGCCGTCCGGAGGGTGCCGACGCCTCCGTTGAAGTACCAGTCGAAGTACAGGATGCTGTTGAACACGTTGATCTTGGCGTACCAAGGAACGTACTGGAGCATCACACCTGTCTGCCCGCGAATCTCACGCACGATGGGCAGCGTCGTGACTGCGGTGCGCTTAAGCGCCTCGAAAGTCTTGTTCTCGCTATTGAAGCCCGCCGTGTAGAACCCCTCGATCCCGAGCCACTCCGTGAAGTAGTAGGACCCTCGGAAGCTGAGGCCCGCAGTATCGCGGTAGGAATTCGAGAGGCCGGGCCCAAGGAGGGCGCTCAACATCAGGTGATTCGCTTTCAGGTATTTGCGGTTCTGGAGGACGTAGATCTTTTTGTCCGGATCCAGCCATTTAAAGCTGTATTCGTCCTTACCTACGACGGCGTCCTTCGAGCTGTCCTCGCTAGCATCCGCCCAGCTTGCCGCGACGATCATCAGCCACAAACTGGCCAAGAAGATGATTCCGAAGCTCACTCCCCATTTCCTTGGGAACTCTCGCCAATTTCCGTGGCTTTTCATGATGTTAAAAAGTGTAGCAAGGGAGTTCGCGAGACCGCAAACCTTTTTACTGCTTCGAAGCTCGAGGGATCAAGCCAGGACTCGGGACATCTCCAGGAGCACCTTCAAAAAACGATCGATCGCCAGCTGATCGACGATTCTGAATTGTGCGTCGGATTTTTGACTGACCCCCACACGGACTCCGAGAATTTCAGGACGAACGAGGGCTTCACGGAATCCGTCCTCATCCGTCACATCATCTCCCATGAAAAGCGCCGTCTTTCGTCGTTCGGCTTTCATGAGTTTCAGAAGTGCTTTTCCTTTGTCAGGTGCTCCAACTGGCACAAAATTGACGACACACTTGCCTCCGATGGTTCGGACGCCAGGAAGAGTCCGGGCGACCTCCAGAACGTGACGAAGGGTCCGGCGGGGATGAGGCGAGCGGCGGAAGTGGATCGAGACCGACATCCCTTTGTCCTCGATCTCCAATCCGGGCTCCGAACCTAGTTCGGCGGCAAGGACCGGAAGCCAAGGAAGAACTTTCCTCACCCACCGATCCGATTCCGAACTGCTTTCTCCCCAGTCTGATCCGTGATTGCCCACCCAAAGACTGGCACCCAGGTCGAGGGTTCGAGCCCTCACATCCTCGCGAGCCCGACCCGAAAGAATCGCGATCGGGTGGCGGGTTGCGAGTTGCTCCAAAAGTCTGCGAGTGGTCAAGCGTACCCGGACCTGCGAGGGACGAGGGACGATCGGGGACAAGGTCCCGTCGAAATCGAACGCAAGCAAGGGAGAGGACCTCATGAACTCGAGCAAAAATGGACGATGTCGAAGCTGGAGAATATCCTTCATGCGATGCTCAAGAAGAACTCATCGCCCGACCAACGGCCAGCAAGCAAGCCTCACTGCAGCAATACCCAAAGGAAGCGGGCGTCGCATTTTTGGACCTGCGCCGCACTAACAGAAGTCATTCTTCCGGAATTCAATCGAAGTGGGTAAAAAGTCCACATCCCTGAGACCGACCTGATTCTCGAAGTAGATTCAACTTCACAAAACAAATACGCTCGAGCAGCGCGCTTGGCAGGAGCGCTCAAAAAATTAAAAATCACTAAAAATTACAAAGCCTTTTGTTGAAAAAGCTGGACTGATCCTCGCCGACTTACTGGCTCCCGAATAAGCCTGAGAGACGAGTTCCAAAAAAATTTTCGGACCTCCCTATGGCCCTGTATTCCCTATCAGTATTTCTCCTGCAATCGGTCCCCACATGGACGAATCCAGAAAACCAAGGAAGCTGAACACCCCTCCCGACGACTCACCTCCGAGTTCGAGTCCATGCTCCCAGATCGCTTACC
>JAYVNB010000193.1:0-14132 GCA_043759365.1 Bacteriovoracaceae bacterium
ATTTGCGAGACCTCCACCTTTCAAGCGGCTGTGCCAGGAGCGCCCGCTCGCGGTGTTCAGCAGAAAGTTCGCGAGATCGCCGCCGCTCCCCAGGTCAAGGAATCGCAGACGGCCCGCCGTCGGCCCGCAAACTCCAAAGCTGGGGCCGCTTCGGTTGAGGAGCGCATTTGGTTCCTCTATTACAACGACGCCCAGTTCGGACCCTTTTCCGAGAATGAGATCACGCGATTCCTTCGAATCGGAAAGATCCACGGCCGTGTCTATGCCTGGAAAGACGGTTTGCCGGATTGGGAGCGATTGGAAAAAATCAGCTCATTCGATGAAGCGGTCTCGGAGAGTGAACGCGTGCGGTCCGCTTCCCCCGGGTCCTCGATTCCCGCGCCCCAGTTCGTGCCGGGACAGGAGGCGACTCGGACCCGGGACGTCCTCTCCGCGCAGGAAGAACGCAGTGAGCAGAGAAAAGCCCCTCGCAGTCCCATGGTGGCTCGCATCCTGCTTGCCCACGAGAAAGATCAGTCGGTCAATGTCGCGATTTGCCGAGACATCAGCATCGGGGGCATGCAAGTGTTGACCGATCGCGTGCCGGGACCGATCGGGACACGCATCAAGCTCAATGTCAGTCCTCCCGGCGAGGGGGTGGGCGATTTGTTCCGCCCTTTCGTCGCGCAGGGAGTGATCGTCAGGATTTTGGAGGACGGCCGTGGTTTCAGCTTCCGATTCGAAAGGCTCCGCGCGGACGCCAAAAGGGCCATCGAAGAATACATCGAGCAGCTCGCCTGAAAAGGGTGCTTCCGAAGGATGGCTCCAGGATTGGGAGACGTTTCGGAGCGCGGATAACCGTGTTCAGCTCTTTGGCTTGATCCAACATCGCGAACCTTGGAGTAGCCCGCGCGCCTTGATCGCGCTGCACGGGATGGGTGAGCATTGCGGCCGATATTTTCAGCTTCCGAAGTTCCTCGGAGGGGAAGTCGATGCCGTCTATGCCCACGATCACCGGGGTCACGGCAGGAGCGAAGGGCTCCGAGGGCATGTCGAGCGTTTCGATGAGCTGGTGGACGACGCGGCCCTTGCTATCCGCCGATTGGACGAAAAGCTCAAGACGCGTTTCGGACGATCGGAAATCCATCTTCTCGGGCATAGCTTGGGTGGACACGTGGCCCTCCGCGCCCTCCTCGAACATCCTGATCTTCCCGTTCGATCGGCCATTGTTTCGGCGCCGTTCCTGGCCGTGAAGGCTCGAGTCCCATTTTCAAAGAAACTCGCGGCCGGGGTCCTTTCGAAAGTTTGGGGATCGCTCCAGATTTCCACCGAGTTGGACGCGGCCGAACTATCGCGAGATCCCGAAGTCGTTCGAGCCTACCGGGATGACCGGCTGGTTCACGACAAGATGACGCCGAGGTTCTATCAGGAAATGAAAGCTGCTATGGCCGACACGCTTTCTCGACGAAGTGGCATCGCGGTACCGATTCTTTTCCTGGTGCCGCTCGAAGATCGAATCGTCGACAGCCAGGTCACTCTCGATTATTACAGGGAGCTCAAGCATCGCGACAAACTCTTGAAAACTTATCCCGGCTTTTACCACGAACCGATGAACGACGTGGGTCGCGAGCAGGTTTTCCATGACATTGCCGAGTTCATTCGGGGGAACCATGTCTGACTCGCTTCATTCCTTGATTCGAAAACTGAGCTATCGCGAAGGCGATTTCACTTTGGCATCGGGTAAGAAAAGCAGTTTTTACATCGACCTCAAAGCGACCACCCTTCATCCCGAGGGAGCTTGGCTGATCGGCCGGCGCGCAGTGGAGTACTTCAAGGCGGCGGGCCTCGCTGCACCGGGGGAGATCGAGGGCGTGGGTGGTCTCACATTAGGCGCGGATCCGATTGCGACCGCGGTTTCGATGGCGGCGTTCGAGGCAGGTGTGCTTTGGCCCGCTTTCATCGTTCGCAAGGAGTCAAAAGGTCACGGGACTGGCCGCTCCATCGAAGGCACCGAGAACCTGCGCCCCGGGGCGAATCTGCTCGTGCTCGAGGATGTGGTGACCACCGGTGGCTCAAGCGTGATCGCGATCGAGCGGATCCGCGAGGCGGGCTATCGCTGCGCCGGGGTCCTGACCGTTGTGGATCGCGAGCAGGGGGGCGCTGATGTTTTCGCTCAGCTAGGTGTGCCGTTTCACCGCCTGGCGACGATTTCCGAGATTCGTTCGGCAGTTTGAGTTTCGAATGGAGGTCTCGATTCCTTGAGTCCGCAACTCCGTGAATCGATGCTGAACAGGCTGCTTAAATCACCGAGTCATGCAGAGGATGCGCCGTATCGAGGTTCGGATAATCCACTGTATAGTGGAGTCCACGGCTTTCCTTGCGCAGTTTCGCACACTGGACGATGAGGTCGGCCACCGTGATCAAGTTGCGGAGCTCGATGAGGTCCTTGGTGAGCAGGTAGTTCCAGTAATAGGCGTTCACTTCAGCCTTGAGAAGGTCAATTCTGCGAGCAGCACGGTCGAGCCGCCGATTGGAGCGGACGATCCCCACGTAGTTCCACATCAAGCTGCGGATCTCGAGCCAATTGGCCGCGATATCGATCTGCTCTTCGAGTTCCACGGCTTGACCACTGTCCCATTCCGGCAGGGGAGGGGGAAGTTCCGAGGCCTCTCCGAGTACCGAGGGATCTGACAGGGCGTGGCTGACAGCCCGATGGGCGAAAACCACCGCTTCCAGCAAGGAGTTCGAAGCAAGTCGGTTGGCCCCGTGCAATCCGGTGCAGGCCACTTCTCCCACGGCATAGAGTCCATCGATGGAGGTCTTCGCGTTTTCGTCCGCCAGCACGCCGCCGCAAGTGTAGTGCGTGGCTGGAACGACTGGAATCGGTTGCTTCGTGATGTCGATCCCGAGTTTCAAGCAGGTTTCGAAAATATTCGGAAACTTACTTCGGATATCCTCGGCCGGCAAGTGGGTGCAGTCCAGCAACACGTGCTTGTCGCCGCTTCTCTTCATTTCGATGTCGATGGATCGGGCCACCACATCGCGGGGCGCGAGCGAGGCTAGGGGGTGGTGGCGGTCCATGAACGGCTCGCCTGCGATGGTTTTCAGGATCGCACCTTCTCCCCGAAGGGCCTCGGTGATGAGATAAGTTCGCGCTGTCGGGTGGTAGAGGCAGGTGGGGTGGAACTGGATGAACTCGAGGTTCGCGACTTTCGCTCCGGCTCGGTAAGCCATGGCGATTCCGTCGCCGGTCGCGGTGTCCGGATTTGTGGTGTAGAGGTAGACTTTACCCGCACCGCCTGTCGCGATGACGGTGATATCGGCGCGGAGGGTTTTGACCGTTCCTCCCAAGGAGTCCAGGACGTAGGCGCCCAAGCATCTTCCCGGTTTGCGCCAGCGTTGGAAGATCTTTCCCTCCGTGAGCAGATCCACAGCCACATGGTGCTCCAGGACTTGGATCAGGGGGCTGTCCGCCACTCGTGCCAGAAGGGCTTTCTCGATCGCCCAACCGGTCAAATCGTCAGCGTGCAGGATCCGGCGTTTGCCGTGGCCGCCCTCGCGGTGAAGGTCGAAGACCTCGGTCGGGTCGGTGCTAGGCAAAGAGTTCCCAGTGGTGCCCCCCACGGGAGAGGAGTGTGATTTCGTGAATTCGACCCCCAAGTCGATGAGCTCTTGAACCCGTGCGGGGCCTTCATGCACGCAGATGTCAACGATCCGTTCGTTGCAGAGGCCGGCGCCCGCGACCAGAGTGTCTCGCTTATGTTCTTCGAATGAATCGGTTTTCGACCAAACCGATGCGATCCCCCCCTGGGCGTAACGGGTTGCGCCTTCGGCCCGGTCGGCTTTGCAGACCACGGTCACTCGGGCTCCTTGGGCGGCAAATTTGAGGGCTGCACTGAGTCCCCCGATTCCACTACCTAGGATGAGGACTTGAGGGGGGCTCCCGGTTCGCGTTACCATCATTTGTGGGGCGGTATATCATGGCACAAAATTCAGCTCAAACCGGGTTTTGGCAAGCTTGGGGCCTGACCTTGGGTCTCATCGGCGCAGGAGTTTCGGCTGGGGGTTATTTGGGGATCCGTTTGGCCGGGAATGCCTCCGGAGCGGGTTCCAGCGATGCCGAGCTGCAAATGATTTCGAATTCGGTGCAGTCCGGACTGCAATCCGCCGTGGAATCCATCCAGTTCCAAGCCCTAGCCATCCAAGGGAGTCCTGCGCTGGATCATCTGCCAGCGATGTTCCGGGCTTGGGCGGAAGTCGATGGAAAAGGGCGCGGTCTGACTGCAGTCCGCAGGAATTTGCAGGACTCCTCTCGTTCTTCCGGTAGCGATTCCTCCTCTCTCCAGGCAGCGATGGAGCAGGCGCGCCGCGAGAATCTTGGAGCTGAAGGACCTGGCGCGATTCTCGTCAGACCAGATCCCGATCGCTTGACGGAGGCGCTGTGGATGGTTTTTCCGGTGTTGACCGACGCAGGAGCTTCGAAAACGTCGCGCCCCAGTACGGTTTTCGCTTTGGTTGAACCATCCGAGGTTTTCCCGATTTTTGCGCGTTCCCGCAAAGTCGGAATTGGGGATGGACTCAGAATTTATCTGCTTTCTGAAAGTGGAGTGGTCCTCGCGCATACGACACCGAGTTATATCGGAACGTTATTTAAAAACACCCCCGTCCATGAGGCTGCAGCAGGGCACGCAGGCGCGGTCGAAACCACTTCGATTGATCGCATCCCCGTGTTGGCTCGCTATGAGCCGATGAGCGGGTTCCCCTGGGTGATCGGGGTCGAGCAGGTGCGGCTTCGCTCGCCGCTTGCCTGGAGTCCCGACCAAGCTGTCGAGCTGGGTGGCTGCATGTTCGTGCTTTTCGCGCTCAGTCTGATTGCGACACGTTCGGTCTATCGTCGCGGCATCCCGGCCCGTGCGGGGTTTTCTTTTTCGGCCGCGATCGAAACGGGTGGGCCGGAAGTGGATCTAGGACTGCCGCAGGACCTTTTCGCAAGACCCCGCCGCGCCCTTTCAACTGCGGTTCCGCCGCCACCTTCCGCTGCGGTTCTCGCGGCGGCGGCCCGGACCTCAGCACCGAGGGTCCTCAAGATCCCCCTTTCCGATACACTTTCCGGTACCGGCGCTACGCTCGCGGGTCCCATCGGTGCCCAAATCAATGGACGAGTGGTTCATGCAGGCCCGGCCTCCGGCGCCTTCGCCGGCACTCAGTGGAACGAGCTTCGCTCGGAAGTGGGCAGCTATGGCCGACCATTGCCCGACCCTTCGGAATCGACTTCGATCGTGACCCAATTCGAGAAAGACGCCCTCCGATTGCGGGACCCGCGCAAGATCGCCGCTCGGATGGTCCAGGAGGCCACTCGACTCACCGGTAGCCCGACGATGTTCTTCGGGTATGTGCCCAGCTCCAAGCTCGCTCAACTGACCGTCGATGCGGGCCTGAGCGCCGAGGAGGCGCCAGCCACGCTTTCGTTTCCGATCGACGAGAGCGTCTTTCGGCACATCGTCGAATGCGAGAAGCGCGGGGAGCTCGCCTCGCTGTCGGAGTATCCGCCGCTCGCTCAAATGATTCAAGCCCGCATGGGTATCGGGCATTTCGAGGCGTGGGCGGTCGCGGGTTACGGGCCCCTGGGGCCGCGATCGGGGTTGCCCCGCCTCAGCGGGGTTTTTGTGCTTCTTCAGTCGGGTGTGGACAGCTACACTCGCCGTGACTCCCTCAGTAAGATGATCCGAGCCACTGGACTGATCTATGAGAACTCCCTCCACTCGCGACCGAATCCTTGAAGCTGCCGACAGACGGACGCGCTCCGATGAGCCTTCGTCCGACTTCGTCCCCAGGGTGATCGCCGAGATCCACTCATCCCGGCTCCGATCGAACTATGAAGCCATCCAGAAGCTCAACCCCGGGCAAGGGATGATTCCCATGATCAAGGCCAACGCTTACGGCCACGGCGCAGCGTGGGTCGCGCGGACCCTTCGTGAGCTCCCTTCCCTGTATGCACTCGGAGTCGCTTCGCTCGAAGAAGGAGCGGAGATCCGTGAGGAGCTGGGAGTGAAGGGACGGAGGACTTCGATCCTGGTGTTTTCGGGAGCTGCTCTGTGGTCCGACGAGAAAGGCAACTTTTGCGTCCGTCATGGCCTTACCCCGGTCATTTGTACAGACGAGGATTGGAGCGCTTTCCAGGCGCGGGGCTGGACCTCCCGCTTGCCCTACGAGCTGAAGTTCAATACGGGCATGAATCGACTGGGGTTGAGCTTGGGCAACCTTCAGGCAGTGCGCAAAAGCATCCTCAAGCTTTCGATGGAAGAGCGACCTCGCGGGATTCTTTCGCATCTGGCGATGGCGGAATCCCCGGAGTCGAAATTGAGTCGTGAGCAGTTGACTCGATTCCAATCCCTGGTTCGTGAGCTCAAACCTGCACTGCCGGCCGCTCAGTTCCACCTCGCCAACAGCTCGGCGATCTGGAATGCGAAACATTACGGACTCACCGAACTCACGGATGTCGTGCGGCCGGGAATCTCGCTCTATGGCGTCGCCCCCTGGCCGGGTGCCCCGGGCCGAGGCCTTCAATCGGTCTTGGAGCTCCGCTCCCAAGTAGTGGCCGTGCACGACCTCAGGCCAGGGGAGGGCGTCGGATACGGAGCCACGTTTCAGGTTCCCCGGAGCGGCTCCCAGAAAACTCAGTGGGTCGCGATTCTTCCGGTGGGATACGCCGACGGGATGCACCGTTTTACCAGTAATCGCGGCACCGCCATCCTCGAGGGTCGAGAGGAGCGGTTTCTTGGAAACGTCAGCATGGATCTCAGTGCGATCAGTTGTACTTCACGAACGAGGCCCGGGGCGGCGGTCGAGCTTCTGGGACCTCAAACAGACATTTGGGAACAGGCAAAAAACGCGGGGACTCTCCCGTACGAGCTTTTGACTTCGCTGTCAGGCCGGGTACAACGGATCTATGTTGGATGAAGGGTCTGAAGAAAGGTCTGATCGAAGCATGACCGCGGATAGTCCGTTGGCCCGTTCTGCGGCGTCGCATCCAGTCGACAACTCGATCCGGCTCGAGAACGTCTACAAAAGTTTCCGCGATGGCCGTGATCAGGTCCTCAAAGGGGTCACGATCGAGTTTCCCGCCGGGCAACTGACCTACATCCTGGGTTCTTCCGGAGCCGGAAAATCCGTGATGCTCAAGCATGTCCTGGGACTTTTGAAGCCGGACTCGGGGAGAATCTGGGTAGCAGGACGGGACATCTCGAGCCTCCAGGGTTCCGCACTCTCGGAGCACCGCAAGGTTTTCGGGATGCTTTTCCAAAATTCGGCCCTTTTCGATGACATGACGGTTTTCGAAAACGTGGCGTTCCCCCTTCGGGAGCACACGCACCTCAATGAGGAAGAGATCACCGCTCGAGTGAACGACGCCCTGTCCCGCCTAGGAATGAAAAACGGTTATGATAAATTCCCGAATGAGCTTTCCGGAGGGATGAAAAAACGAGTCGCTTTGGCCCGGGCGATCATCCGCGAGCCTTCGATTTTGCTTTACGACGAGCCCACCACGGGGCTGGATCCGGTGACTCGAACCACTGTCGATGACATGATCGAGACCTTGAAAACCGAGTTGAAGCTCACTTCCTTGGTCATCAGCCACGATATTCCCTCGGCCTTACTGCTGGCCGATCGAATCGCTTTTTTACATGCCGGGCAAATCGTGTTCTGGGGAACGCCGGACGAATTTCGGGTATCGTCGCATGAGGCAATCCAAGCCTTTCTTGCCGCGGAGCAGCGAACCGTGCGTGCGCTTCGGCCCTCTGCATCTTGAGATTTCTATTTGATTCAGGGTTTCACGAAGTTAAACTAGTTGAGACCAACTTATGGATGAATGGCTCACTCGGACCTCACATAATCAGATCACTGGTCCCTTCACGCAGGCGGAAATCTGCCAGAAGATCCAAAAAGGCGAGTTGAAGCTTCAGGACGAAGTCTGTGCAGCCAACGGCTATTGGTTCTACCTTCACGAGTCTGAAGAGGTTCGCCAACAACTGGGTGTCCAGGTGCCACGGATGAAGAGCTTCGGGCATGACGATGAGATCACTCAAACTCAAACAGGGACAGCGCCCTTGGACGAAGACCGTACGGACCCGGAGCTGCGTCGTCCTCCCGTCCTGAGCGCTGTTCCCCCTGGGCCCCCTCCTTTGTTGAATCCGCCGTTGGATTCCGGATTTGAAGGCGAGGAGAACACTTTGGTTGAACCCTTCCGACCCAAGCCACCTGCTGCGCCGGTGCTCCGAGAAACCTCTTCTGCCAGGCTGGTGCTGGAGCCGGCTCCGATTGCCAAGGCTGTTACGCCCGAACTCAAGATCGAAGTCCGAGGTCAGGCAGGGATCGATCGAAGCGTGTTGGTCTGGTCACTGGTCATCGGTATTTTCGTCGTGGGTTTGGCCGTTGTGCTCGTGCAGGTTTTCGGCCTGATCAGCCTCTGATCACGCGTGGGTCGACGAAGAAAATGTCTTTCAGGGGCTTTTCGGCCGGCGCCAGTTGAGCAGAACCCTGATTCAGGATCTTCAGGATCTGATCCTTCCGATAGTGAAGCTCGGACTTCCAGATGGGATGATCCACTTCAACCCAGAGAACCTGATCAAGCACCTTGAGAGCGCGTGTGTGTTTGGCGATTGCAGGGCCTACTGCGGTGTCCCAGCGGCCCAGCGCTTCGACTTCGACGATCCGTTTTGAAAACCCCGGATATCGGGATCGCAGCTTGTTGAGGATATCGGTAAGGCGATCCATCGCACTGTTCTAGACAATCCCTTGACAGGACTCAAGCGCGCGGTGTGGAATGCGGGCCCGATGAAAATTCTCTCTGCCAGCCTTCTGAGTGTCGTCCTAGTCGCCCAGGCCGCTTGCGGTTATACGCTGCAGCACACCCAGAACCCACTTTTGGACCGCTACGGAGTCCGCAAGATCTGGGTCTCCCCCCTGGTGAACAACACCTATAAGCCGGGAGTCGAGAACTTGGTCTACAACGAGCTTGTGAAAGTCATCGGAGCCAACGGGCGAGTGATTCTCGTGGATCGGACGGAAGAGGCTGACGCAATCCTCTCCGGCCAAGTCACCGATGCGAGCTACTCGCGCTCAGGCTCCACTACGGCAGACGCCCTATTTCCTTTTTCGCTCCAAGGCCGATCTTTTCCCGCAGTGAAAAAGCCCTCCAACAATATCGAAGTGGCCTCCGAGTATTCCGCAGTTCTCTCGGGATCTTTCAGTCTTTCCCTCAAAAATCCGCCGAAACCTGGCAAGAAGCAGCAGCTGTGGTCAGGGAGTTTCTCCCGGTCGCAGCCCTTTCCCGCGAACAATCAATTGGGGGGATTTGGAACCACGTCGGCCTTGATCAATGACAGCGAGTTTGACCGCGCACTTCGTGAGCTTGCCCATAGCGTGATGGCTAATCTTCACGAATCCATGTTGGCGATGTTTTAAAATGCCGAAACTCGAGCCCAAAGTGATCCAGAAAGAGCTCGAGTCGGGCCAACTTTGGCCGGTGTATTGGCTCTATGGCCAAGAACGGATGAAGTCTCGCGAACTCTTGAAAAGGATCCGCAAGGCGGTGCTGGGGGACGAAGCGTCCCAAGGTGTAACCGGCATGAGTTTCAATGAGGAAGTCATCGACGGGACCGATTCAACGGGCTCCGCTGTCTTGGACGCTGCGCAGACCCTGGCCCTGGGTGGGGGGACGCGACTTGTGATCATCCGTGACGCCCATGCCTTGAAGGACTCAGAAGCATTGAGTCCACTGCTGAGTCCCCGTGCCACGCTCGAATCACTCGCCAGCGTCTGTGTTTTCCTCTCGAAAGACTTGGACGGGAGGAAGAAGTTCTCCAAGCTCCTCACTGAAAAGGCGGCTGTCGTTCCTTGTGAAGAGATTCCCGAGGAGGAGCGCGAAGCCTGGATCCAGTACTTGGCCAAGCGTCGAGGAATGGCGATCTCTCCGGAACTGACCGCACGGATACGCACCTTGGACCCCTGGACCCTCGATATCGTGGATCTCGAGATCGAGAAACGCGAGATCGCCCAGATCGGCCGCGAAGGCGTTGCTGGCCCGGACGAGTTTTTCGACGAAAACGGCGCGGCTCCCGGACCTGAGACTTTTTTCGAGGCTTTTTTCGGAAAGGATCTTCGTTCGGCACTGGAAGTGACTGCGGGATTTGCCGAATCACCTGACGAGAGTCTGCCGCTTCTCGGTCTACTGTCTTGGAACGTGAGGCACTTGACCCTGGCTTGCGCGGATCGTGAAAAGGGTTCGCGTACTTTGAAGCTCAGCCCTTTCCTGGCGGAACGCTTTGGCCGATGGTCGCGAAACTGGAAACTCGAGCAAGTGCTTCATTTGCAGAGCAGGCTTGCGGAACTCGACTTTTCGATCAAGCAAACGCCCAAAATCCCATTGGGACTTTGGGCGCAGCTGGTGATGGAGTTCTGTCAATCCTAAGTCAGCCGTCCGGCGGATTATTTCGCGGAAACGACTGCTGGATTCGACTTTTTCACGAGGCGGGTGAGGCGGCCGATCTTGCGAGCGGCACGTGCCTTGGGAATCGCGCCTTTGCTGGCAGCTTTACTGACCGCGCGGATGGCGCTCTTGAAAGCTTCTTTTGCAGCATTGAGGTCCTGAGACTTCAGTGCTTCCAAAGCGTTGCGAAGTGCGCTTTTGGTCGCGCTGCGGACGATGGTGTTGCGGTCTTGGCGACGCACGGCTTGTTTTGCGCGTTTCGCAGCTTTACGGGTATTGGCCATGTCTGGCACTCCTTAATCACCGGCTCGGTTAATGATGAATGAAAATAGCCGGTTCGTTGAGCGTCGTATCCAAATTCGTGCGGCAAGCCAACCGTAAAGTTTGACCGTTTTGTTGCAGGCATTTGCGAAGCGCACGGAATGATGTGTGATTCAGCACTATTCCAAAGGACTTTAAAGTCTGCAGGGCCTTAAAATCGCTTAAAATCGCGCAGTGGTGCTTCAAGGTCCGGCCCGCGCTTTGCAAATGCGCCTCGCGGTGAAGAACGCGAATCTATTGAAAGAAACCCAGTCGCCTTCGAATGAGCGTTTCGACTCGAGTGTTCCCAGGAGAGTCGGGGCTTCGAGTCCGTCCGAGTGGATTGTTGCGGATCGACTGGGGGCCTTTGCGATGGGGACAGCAACAGGTCTCCGGACGCGCAAATACCACGGTTTTTTACAGGGCATCGCGGGTCGAGCCGAGTGCGCCGGACTTGTGGACTTCGAGATGCTCTGGGGCGATCGCCCACTTTGGCCTCATCAGTTTCGTTCACTTGAAGGGCAAAGTGTCATGACCGGAATGACGGTCCTCCCGAGCTTCGAGTTGAGGCACGATGGATCCCCGACGTGGAGCTGGGAGCTCGCTCCCGGCGCTCACTTGAAGTTCGCGGTGGAAGCCCTGCCTCGAGTGGGGATTCGGCTGACTTGGAGAATCACTGGGAGCAAGAAGGGGTTGGCAGGTCATCGTTTGAAGCTTCGCCCCTTTTTTGCGCTTCGAAACCTCCACGCTTTGGGAGGCGATCGGTGGGAGTGGCAGAGGCTCGATGACCCAGGGAGGGTCCGAGTGCTGGGGGAGGGTGGCAAAGAGCTGGCTTGCCAGATCGACACCGCCCTCGTTTGGACGCCGGACCCGGTTTGGTACGAGCGTTTCGAGTACGCTGAGGAGATCGAGCGCGGCTACGACGCCTGCGAAAACCTCTTTTCAGCTGGAACGCTCGTGCTGGATCCGGCGCAGGAGAGCGAAGCGCACTGGATTCTTTCTTGGGACGCGGCTTCTCTGGACCGCGCAAAGCGCAAAAGGGATTCTGTTTCTTCGTCGCGAGTTCAGGACTTCGTTTTGGAGCAGCCCGCGGGAGTAGTGGCGGGCTATCCGTGGTTCGGGGAGTGGGGCCGGGATACTTTTATCTCAGTTCCGGGAATCGTGGCGGCCAAACTTCACGATGGCGAATCGATGGCGTCGGTCCTTCGTTGGACTGGCGAGATCCTGGAGGGGTGGGGTCGCTTTATCGGTGAAACGGGAATGCTTCCGAATCTAGTCGAGAAAGAGGGAACCCATCAATGGGAGAGCGCGGACGCAACTCTCTGGTGGACCCATAGTCTTGCTGCTCTCTGGCAGCTTTCCTTGAGTCCTCGGTTTGAAGCGCTCTCAGGCCTGGTGCATTCGCAACGCAACCGGTTGGATCAAGCGATTCATGCGATTCGTTCGGGCAAGCACTCCTTTCTCCGGGTGAGGCCGGACGGGCTACTGGAAGTCACGATGGCTCATACGACTTGGATGGATGCCCGTGTCGACGGGCATTCGGTTACTCCTCGCGTTGGACTTGCTCCCGAAATCAACGCGCTGTGGTTTCAGGCTCAGGCTTTGCAGATTATTCTTTCAGAAAGAAACTTGGGAGAACTACGCGCTTTGAGTCGTCTCCTTGAACGGGAGATCGGCGAACAAGAGCGTCCAAATCGCGTTTTCCTTCATAGTTTGCCACTGTCGCCTTCTTTCATTTTCCAAGAACTGGAGTGGTTGCGTACGGATGTGGAGCGGATGGAACAAAGTCTGTGGACTCCAGTGGGTTTGAGAACACTGGATCCCCACAATCTTGAGTACAGCAGCACTTGCTGCGGTCCACAGCGCGCGCGGGATATGGCCTACCATCAAGGACCGGCGTGGGCGTGGCTCGCGGGACATTTCGAGATGGCCCATGCGCGGTTAGGTCGAGCGGCTGAAGACACTCCCCGCGGCGCGATGCTGAGTGAGGAGACTTTGGAAGGAATGCCCATCGCAGGACACATCGCTGAGATTTTCGATGCGGAGGCCCCGTTCCTGCCGCGCGGAGCGCCCGCGCAGGCTTGGAGTCTCGCCTGTCTTGAAGAGCATCGCGTCCGTCAGCGCGAGGACTTGGATGCACGCGTCCTGGCGCGAGTCTCCCAGCAGATCAACACTGATCCAATTGGGTTATCAACGGAAAGGCGCTTAGGATGAGTCGAGTCGCGGATGCTCCGATCCGGGTTCTGATGCTGGGTTGGGAGTACCCTCCCCGGTATGCTGGTGGATTGGGCAAAGCCTGTCGGGGCTTGTCAGTCGGCATGTCCCGGCATGGGGCCCAGGTCTACTTCGTGCTTCCGACGTTCCCGGAGCGGATCTCGGAACCGAGCCTGGAAGTGGTAGGAGCTCGCGAAACCTTGATCCAAGCGGGATGGACCCCGTCCAAAGTGGATTCGACGGCGATCGAAGTGACGACGATCCGTACAGAAGCGGTGCTTTACCCGTACGGAATCAATCCGGATGGCGCGGCACCCGATTCGATCCGCAGAGCCGTTTTCGGCGACTCCACAATGAAGAGCGAAGGGCGCGCGCCGACTGAAGCGGGGGTCTCCGCTGGCGCGGACTCCCCGACCCAATTGGCTGAGGCCTCGAAGGCCGCGGGACATACACCGGGCTCAGGCGAGATTTACGGGAAGAACCTTTGGAGCGAGATCGAGCGCTACTGCTTCGCAGTGAGGCAGATGGCCAGCTCTCACGAGGTGGATGTCATTCATGCTCATGATTGGATGACTTTCCCGGCAGCGTTCGAGGCGAATCGAATCACAGGCGCCCCGGTTTTCCTGCACGTGCACGCGACGGAATATGATCGTGCCGGTGAGAATGTCTCCAACGAAGTCTTCCGGATCGAGCGTGAGGGTTTTCGGCGAGCGACCCACATTTTTGCGGTGAGCCGTTACACGGCGGGGATTATCGAGAGACTCTATGGCGTCAATCGCAAGAAAATATCGGTGATCTACAACGCTCCCGACGACGATGCGAAAACCCTGACTACCTACCCGGACGTGGCTCGGGAGCCGAATGTCGTTTTTTTGGGTCGCCTCACTTATCAAAAGGGTCCGGACCACTTTCTTCGGGCGGCCCAACTTGTGACGCAAGCGATGCCTGAAGCCCGATTCCTCTTCTGCGGGACCGGGGACATGTTCGACAAGCTCCGCGCCATGACCTACAAGTTAGGACTTGAAGAAAAAGTTCACTTTGCGGGTTTCGTGGATCCAGCCGGTGTCGATGAGATTCTGAGTAGCTCGCGAGTGCTCGTGATGCCGAGCGTTTCGGAGCCCTTCGGCTTGGTTGCCCTCGAGGCGATTCATTG
>JAYVNB010000194.1:0-4699 GCA_043759365.1 Bacteriovoracaceae bacterium
TACTCAACGCTTTGATCGCCTACATCCCCAAATCCGAGCGCCTGGTCACCATCGAAGACACCCCGGAGCTCAGGATACCCCATCCCAACAGCGTGCGCATGCTGAGCTCTCCCCGGATCCCGGGAGCGGGCGGAGTGAGCCCACGCGAACTGGTGGTGAACTCGCTTCGCATGAGGCCCGATCGGGTGATCATCGGCGAATGCCGGGGCAGCGAAGCACTCGACATGCTCCAGGCGATGAACACCGGACACACGGGGTCGATGACCACGATTCACGCCAACTCCCCTCGGGACGCGCTTTCGCGCTTGGAGACTCTTTGCATGATGGCGGGAGTCGAGCTCCCGCTCATGGCCGTGCGCAAGCAGATCGTCTCCGCTCTCGACCTCGTGGTTCAAGTCACTCGGACCCGGAGCGGCAAGCGCAAAATCGTCTCGATCTCCGAAGTGGTCGGGTTCGAGGGCGAAACCGTCACCCTCCAAGAGCTGTTCAATTTCGCGCCGGTCGGCGATGGTGGCCGCTTCGTCTGCACCGGCTTCGTGCCGACCCTGCTGGATCGGCTGCGCGAAGCCGGACTCGATGTGCCCCCGGCTTTCTTTAACTGAAAAGCCTCTCATTCTTTTTTTGTAATCCGAGAAGCTTACGCGCCACCGCAGGGGTGGCGATCTCGCGATCAACTTCGCGCGCGATCCGCGCAACCCTCTCAACGAGCTGAGCGTTGGATTTCGCCACTTCGCCCTTGCGATAGAAGATATTGTCCTCGAATCCAACCCGCACATGCCCGCCCATCGCTAAGGCATGGACTGCCAGCGGAAGTTGGAACCTACCCACGCCCGCTACTCCCCAGTGCACGCCCTCGGGGAGAAGCGAGACCAGGTGGGTGAGGTTTCGAAGATCTCCCGACATTCCGCCCGGTACTCCGAGCACGAACTGAAAATGGAGGGGTTCTCGAAGCACTCCCTGCTTGGCGAGGCGAAGCGCGCTCTCGAGCATCCCCGCTTCGTAGATCTCAAGCTCCGGCATCACTCCGCTGGATTGCATTCGGGACGCTAGCGCGAGGATATCGCGCGGATGATTGAAGAATACCTCGTCACCGAAGTTCATCGTGCCCAGGTTCAACGAGGCCATCTCGGGGTTCAGCTGAAGCGGCTTCGCGCGGTTCTCGATAGTCTCGCCGATCGCTCCGCCCGTGGAGACCTGCAGGATGACGTCTCCACACCGGGCACGGATCCGATCCATCGCATCCTTGAAACGATCTAAGTTCTGGCTCGGGCTTCCGTCGTCCTCTCGAACGTGCAGATGGATGATCGACGCTCCTGCTTCAACTGCGGCCGCAGCGGCTTCCGCTTGCTCCTCGGGAGTGATCGGGAGATTAGGCTGCCGCTCGCGGGTCGTCTCGGCCCCGGTGATCGCGCAAGTGATGATGACTGGAATCATTATTTTCTCCCGGCTTCGTTCAAAATCCGATGGAGGCGATTGAGGACTTCCCAGCGCAAGCGATCTTCGGTCGATCCTTTGGCCCAGGCTTCATGAAAAGCGGCATCCGGGCGACTCCGGAGCTCAAGACCGAAGTCGACTTTCCGCACGCCACACACTTCCGCCACCCACTTTCCGTACCATGCGGCAAGACCACCCGGATCTGAAACCTTGGAAGCGATCACTTTCATCGCCTCCTCTCCCAGGATCCTTTTCAAAGTGAAAATCGAAGCCGCCTTGAACCGCTCCTGATAGTCGCGAGCCAAGACTTCCAACGTGGCCTGCGCCCCGGCTGCGGGCTCAGGAAGTGCGGACCGTGGGGCATTGCTCACAACCGCTTTCGGGTCGGTGCCAAAAACCAGTTCGCCCGGAGCCGACTCCGGCCCACCCGCCGAGTTCCCGGACTCTCCCAACTGAACCGGTCGCGCCAGCGGAAGGGCGGAAGCGGCTTCAAACACGGTTCGCTGCGACACCGGAAGTGCGAGCTCCAGGCGCGCCAACTCTTCAGAAAAGACCACGACAGCCTGTGGAGAAACCGGGATCCTCGCCATCTCGAGTTTACGGTAGGTGCTCGATCGAGTGAACCCGTTATAGAGTCCCTCGATCGAGGCGCCTTGATTCAAGGTATCGACGTAGTCGGCGAACTCCCGGGGATTCTGAAAATCCCGCACATAGATGACCTTGAACATTTCCTGGAGCAGCTCCGCGTTTCGCGCGGTCAGTGCCTCATCGCTCGCCATCGGCACGGGCGACTTCGAAACCTTAGGCTTCGCTCCTTTTCGAGCGGCAAACGGACTCCGTCCCCCTTGAAGCACGACCAACAAGGCGTTCCACTCGGACTCGAGTCGGTCCACGAAGACCTGTCCCTCCGAGGGGAACTGCGCCGGAAGCCTGCACCCTGTCCCAAGCGACGCCAAGCTCACGACGATCCCAGCGACGATCCCCGCATGGATCCCGCGCTTCTTGCCCCTGCAGCGCTCAGAACCCAAAGCTGAACTTGCCGCCGAAGGTGGTGAGGCCCACGAAGCTCCGATCGACTTCAGCCGTGAACTTGATCAGGGACAAGTGGAGTTTTAGGCCGCCGAACGCATGCATCGAAGTGAACGAAGTATTGCCGGAGACGTTTGCCTGGAGTCCGTTCGGTCCGCCGATGGGGACATCCAGACTGCCCGAACCGACCTGCAGACCCGTACCGAGATAGGGCTCGAACAGGTAAACCAGACGCTTGGAAACGACCAGGTCAAGCTTGGACACCCGGGTCTTCATGAAGAAGAGATCCACATAACTCTGGCTGAATCGCAGCGCCATCGCAGGGGCCAGCAATCCACCCTGCAGGAATGCCCATTGGATCTGGGCCCCGAGAACACGGTTATGCTGGTACCCGACATAAGTGGCGCCGATGTCGATCCCGAAAGGCAACCCCTTGAAGGCGCTGAGCTTGGGAAGCACGATCACCGAAGGGATCGAGGAGCTCACTCCCGCCAGCTGCATCGCCTGTCGAAATTCATCGGGGATATGGATGCCCGTTACGTCCAAGCCCACGTCCACACCGATCAAGGTCCCGAGGGGCGCCGCTGGCATGTAGGAGCGATGGTCCGCTCCGATCGCGATGGTCTTGAGCAGCGATTCGACCGATGCGTTGGTCAGTCCCGAGACGTTACCCGGACTGTAATTGGGGAGTGCCCAAGCCGACGCTGGTCCCAGTGAACTCAACCCGATCAGAACCCAGGAATTGAAATGAAATCTCATCCTGGAATTCTAGATGAACCCCGCCAGAGTCGCAAAACCTTCGATGCCTCGAAAGGGATCCCCGAAAGCGGGAACCCGATCCGCGCCAACCCTTTGACAGGGAAGCTCCGGGGAGCAGCCTTCTCAACCTTTTTCGAAAGGTGTGCCCAAGGCTTTCGGAGACCGGGATTGCCCTACGACTCCCGCAAGCACCAAGATGGTGACCAGATAAGGGAGGATCTGGATGAACTGCACGGGAACCGGTTCCGTTCCCCAGAGCACCACCCCTTGCAACCGGATCTGAAGCGCATCGGCCAAGCCGAAGAAAAGGCAGGCGACTGCAGTAGGCACTGGGCGCCACTTGCCAAAGATGAGTGCCGCGATCGCCATGAACCCACGCCCCGCGGTCATGTTCCGCGAAAAGGACGAGGAGAGGAAAACGGAAAGGGTCGCTCCGCCCAAACCCGCGAGCAACCCGCTGATCAGGACTCCCGCCCAGCGAACGCGGTTCACCCGGATCCCAGCGGCGTCGAGCGCTTTGGGATGTTCACCAGCAAATCGCACCCACAGTCCCGAGGGAGTGAAACGCAGCCAGAGGCTTACTCCGATGACGACCGCTATCGCGAGCCAAACCGGCTCCGACTGAAAGCGGTTCTCGAGGGGAATTCCAGGGGTGTTGCCAGTCGAACCGTACAGGATCTTGCAAAGAAACGGGGTCAAGCCCGCAGCGAACATGTTGATCGCGGTCCCAGCGACGATCTGGTTGGCCTTCAGTCGGATCACGAAGACCCCGTAGAAAGCCGCCAAGAGCATTCCGGCCGCCATCCCGGCCAGCGCGCCGATCCAAGGCGAACCCGATTTCAGGGTCAAAACACCTGCGGCAAAGGCCCCGACCAGCATCATCCCCTCGAGGGCGATATTGATCACTCCCGAACGTTCGCTGGCGAGCCCCCCCAGGCTAGCGAAAATGAGCGGGATCGAAACGCGAACGGTGGATGCCAGAAGAGGGATCAGAGACAGTTCGAGCCAGCTCATGTTCCGGCCCCTTCTTGAGCCTTCTTACGCGACTTGGTCCAAGCCCAGAGACCGTCCGCTGAGACGGAGAGGATCACCAGTGCCTGAAGAAGGAGCGAAAGCTCCTTGGTCACGTTCTCCGTCTCGAAGTCCAACGCGGTCGTACCTTTGTGGAGGGCCCCGAAAAGAATCGCCGACGCCACCACTCCGAGCGGCTTGTTGCGACCCAAGAGCGCGACCGCGATGCCGATGAACCCGTAATCAGGTGAGAAACCCATCCGAAACTTGCCGGCATTGCCAAGCACTTCGCCGACTCCGACCATCCCGGCCAAGCCTCCGGCCAAAGTCATCGCGAGAATCCGGATCCGGCCCGCATTGATTCCCGCCGAGCGCGCGGCCGATTCGCTCTGGCCGACTGCGCGGATCTCGAAGCCCAGTACGGTTTTCCAAAGCAGGACCCAGACTGCGAAAGCCGCGAAGAGCG
>JAYVNB010000195.1:0-36708 GCA_043759365.1 Bacteriovoracaceae bacterium
CTGATCAGCTCCGTCGTGGGCTCCATGATCGGAGTGGGTTGGGCGCTCGCCACCCGGCAGCGTAACATCATGTCTTCGGCCATTCCCTATGGACCTTTCCTGGTGATTGGCGGATTGTATTACTCCTTGCTAGGAGAGACCTTGTGGCGCCTGTTCATGATACCGACTTAGCCGAGAAGCGGTGGAACGAAGCGGAGTGGGAGCATTACGAGCTTTGGGAGAAGATCGAGCAGCGGTTCCGGCGACGGAAGCGGTTTTGGATCTCCGGCACGGCGATCCTGTTTCTGCTGATCTCCGCGGTTCCCATTGTCCGCGACCGAAGCGCCAAGTGGGCGACTCTTACGCAGGCACGCAGGCTCAGTGAGCAGGTGAACCACATCAAGCTTGAAGCGAGCCGAGCCCGCGCGCCTTATCGGATCCGTTTCGAATCCGGTGTCGACTTCAAAATCGAGAGGCTCGCGACTTGCGCCGACTCCCAAGGGGCGTTGGTGCGCAGCGGGAGTCTTGGATCGTTTGGCGCGATCGTGTTAAGTGCTTCCCAGGGCGAAGAGCTCGCGGTCCCGGGCCTGACCCATCAGTTCTGTTTTGATCCCTTGAGCGGAAGCGAGGCCGCGCGAGGTCTCGCTCCCGTGCTGGGGTTCGGATTGATCAGCGCTGCCGATTTCGCGGAGAAGCGCACGGATCGACTTTCAATCCTTATCTTGCGCGGCCCCTCGGCCGAACCTGTTTTCGAGTAGGGCCCACTCTCCGGGTCCGTTATCGCGGCCGTCAGCAGCTTGGCGGATCTGAGTGAATCTGGGCGGATCCTGCACCAGGATCATCCGATAGTAGGGCGCTTCTCCACAACAACAGTTGACCGGCCATTCTTACCCGGTAAAATCGATCCTGGGTTGCAGGAGCACCTTACCATGGCAGGAGCCGGTCTGTTTTCCAAACTTCCGAAGTTGCCCGATCTGGCGGCATTGCTGGGAGGTGGCGCATCGAGCGCTGTCGGTCTCAGCATTGGTTCGTCCTCGATCAAGCTTGTCGAGCTGAAAAAGGATGGGAAACAATGGAAACTCCTGCATTTTGGAATTGTTCAGCTTCCGGATGACGTGATCGTCAACCGAGAAATTATCAACTCGATCGCCGTCACGGACAGCATCAAGACCCTGGTGAGTCAACTTAAACTCAAGACCAAGTCCGTATGCACCTCCCTTTCCGGCACTTCGGTGATTATCAAGCGCATGACGCTCGAGGTTCCGGATCGCAAGGAGCTCCAAGAGCAGGTGTTTTGGGAGGCCGAACAGTACCTTCCCTTCGACATTTCCGAAGTCGTGATGGACTACCAGGAGCTCTCGCGGGGCAAGGATGCGAAAACCGACGTGATGCTGGTGGCAGCCAAACGATCAGTGGTCGAGTCCTACATGGGTTGCGTGGACGACTCGGGATTGAAAGCTAAGATCGTCGATACCGACTTCTTCGCGCTCCAGACCCTTTACGAAGCCAATTACGCGGCCAATCCGAATGAAGCGGTCGCGCTCGTCGACATCGGCTCGAGCTCGATGAAGATCGTGGTCGTGTTTTCTGGGATTCCCGTGTTCACCAAGGACTCGGCGCTCGGTGGGCGCAACTTGACCGCCGAGATCCAAAAGCATTTGAATCTCTCCTACGCCGATGCCGAAGCCCTCAAGACCGGTGGCCAAGCGGCAGGACTTCCGCAAGAGGTCAGCGACCTCATGCACATCATGTCGGAGAACTTCGCGACAGAAATCAAGCGCGCCCTCGACTTCTACAACGCTTCGAGCACAGGCGCCCCTGTTTCGTCGATCCTGCTCGCGGGTGGCAGCTCGAAGGTCCCCGGGTTGCCAAAAGTAGTGGAGGACATGCTCGGCCTTCCCGCGCAGATCGTCAATCCGTTCAACGCCATTTCCTACGACCCGGCTGTCTTCACTCCGGACTACGTGGCATCGATCGCCCCCATCGCCGCGATCCCGATCGGTCTCGCGCTTCGTGCGGGTGCCAAATGATCAAGATCAACCTCGCGGCCCGCAAGACGGCATCTCTCATGGATGGCCCCGGAGGGGGAGGCGGGAAGTCCCGACTGACCAACATGGGAGGCCTGACCAAGTTCGACTTGAGTCAGCTGAAGGACCTCCCGAACTTGCGCCAGCTCGTGATCCTGGCCCTCGTGGGTTATTTCGGCAACTACTTCCTGGAGGACCTGAAGTCTGAGGAGCTGAAGAAAGCCGACAACGCGACGATTAAGCTCAAAGGAGAGCAAGGCAAGCTCCGGACGGAGCTCGAGCAAACCAAGAAGTACGAAGGGATCAAGAAGGCCCTGGAGAGCGACGAGGTCGTCATTCGCACGAAGCTCGACACCATCCAGAAGCTGCTTCAGGACCGAACGACTCCTCCGAAGCTCCTCGTGGCAGTCTCCTCCGCGATTCCGAAAGAGGTCTGGCTTTCGGCCATAAAAGTTGAAGACGCCGCGATCTCGCTTCAAGGCGACTCCCTCGACTTCAACCAGGTTTCCGACTTCATGAAGAACCTCAACGAGAGCGCGTTCTTCAAGGATGTGGCTCTCAAGAACACCCAACAAGGCAAGGATGAGAGCGGTTTGGAGACCGCCAAGTTCGAGCTCTCGATGAAGCGCAGGTAGCTCCGATATGAATCTCGACCGCCTACGCGAATTCATGGAAAAGATCCCAGTCCCCCTCCTGATCATGGGAGTCTTGGGCTATTTCGGGTACGACTACTACTCTTTCATGAACGGAAACGACTCGCCGCTCTTCATGAAAAACACCGAGCTGGCCAGTGTCCAAGCCGAGAACGACAAGCTCCGGACGCGAGTGCTCGCCTTGACCAAGTTCATCCGAGAACTCGAGTCCAAGAAGGCGGAGCTTCGTCAACTCGCAGTCAAGCTGGACGAGATGAAAGCGACTTTAAGCGACAGTTTCGACGTGCCTTCCTTCATGCAGATGACCGTGACGGAAGCTAAGAAAATTGGTCTCACCGTGGTGGCGCTGCGCCCCCAAGAGCGGGTCAATCGGGAGTATTACGCGGAACAGCCCTTCGAGTTCTCATTCAAGGGTGTTTATGTCCAACTCTTGGTGTTCCTGCATCGCCTTTCGCAGAGCCAGACCATCGTCCGCGTCGATAATTTCTCACTCCATCCGAGCGGAGCCCGAAGCACGGGTTACACGAGCCTCGAGGGAACGGTTCAGATTAAGGGCTACCATTACATCCGTTCCAAAGCGGATGAGCTCCGGGATGGCGGGGGCGGAAAATGAAACGCCAGTTTTACCTACTCGCTTCGATCCTCATGGTATCCCAGCTCGGCCGAGCCGAAACCGTGCCCGCCTCGCAGGTACTCGCACCCGTTCCGACACCTACCCCCGCACCCGTTGCATCTTCCGCGGTTTCCGCGTCTCCGTCAGTTCGGGAAATGACTCCGACGCAGGCGTCCGCGCCGCCCCAAGCGTCCGCGCCGCCTCCGCAGCAGCGCGAACTCCCTCCGCCTTCGGCCGCCACCCTCGGAAGCGATTTTAAGCCAGCACAGCCGGCTTCCAGCATCCAGGTTCCCGAATTCAACAACCAAGAGAGCTTGACCCGGATCCGCGATCCGTTTCAGAAGCCTTCGATGAGCGTGACGGCCGGACCTCCCAAGTCCGATCTCGAGAAGTACCCAGTCGAGCAGTTCGAGTTGCTCGGTGTGATGACGGGTCCAGTGCGGATGCGCGCGATGGTTCGCGGTCCCGACAAAAAGACCCACGTGATCTCCGAACAAGTGAAGATGGGGACTCGAAATGGTGCAGTCCGCATCATCTCAAGCAACTCGATCACAGTCCGGGAAAAAGTCCTCAATGTTTTCGGCCAGGAAGAGGAAGTGGATACCGAGCTCAAACTGCTTCCCAAGGCTACTTCTGGTTCCTGAACGGGACCCAAAGGAAAATTCCATGGATGGAAAAACTCAGAAACAGAATCGAATCCTCGCGGCCTCCCTGGTGTCGAACTTCTTGCTTGGATCAGCGACGGCCTGGGCTTCCGTCAAGGTCACATCGATCGACTTCAAATCCTCGGGGTCGTCGAGTCTGGTCGAGATCAAGAGCGATCAGCCCCTCACTTATGAAAAGACCGACAATGCCCAGGATCGCCAGATTGTGATTGAGCTCAAGAGTTCGAAGCTCACCAAGAACGCGAGCCGCAAACTCGATACTTCGTCTTTCAAGAGCAAGGTCAGCCTCATCAGTCCTTATCAAGTCGAAGGGGGCGGGGAGACTTCTCGGGTGGTGATCCAGCTCCGCGAGCCCGCCAACGGAGCTGTGAGCCAGGATGGCAACACTTTGAGCATCCGGATTCCCAATGGAGCCGCTCCCGATCGAACCCCGCCTCCCGCGACCGGAGCGTTGGATCCCTTGGCAGACGCATCGTCTCCCGCCAATGGCGCCGAATCCGCGGTACCCTCGCCTGAGGCCGCTAACGGTCCGGATCCGGTCGCGGGCCTGTCGCAGTCTCCCGCGCCAGCCGACGCCTCCAAGCCCGAGGCCCAAGCCAGTGCGCCCGACTCCTCGGTCGAGTCGCAGGACCCGAAGAGAGGTGCCGAAAAGCAGCTCGAGAGCTTGATGGAGAGCAAGAAGACCAAGCGCTACGTGGGACGACCGATCAGTCTTCAGGTCCGTGACATGGATATCCTCGATGTTTTTCAGCTGATCGGCGAGGCAAGCGGATTCAACGTGATCGTCGGCGAGGAAGTGAAAGGAAAAATCACCCTCTCCCTGAGCGACACTCCTTGGGATCAAGCGTTGGATCTGATCTTGGGCACGCGCCAACTCGGGGCTGAGCGACATAACAACGTTCTCCGCATCACGACGCTCACCAACCTGACCGCGGAGAAGACCGCCGAACTCGCCGCCAAGAAGGCGACCGAAGCTACCGCCCCCCGGGTCACTCGGGTGTTCCCCATCAGTTATGCGAAATTGGGAGACCTCACGAGTGTTTTCACCAAGTTTGGTTCAGCGACCCCTGGCGCCGATGGAACCAGCACAGTCGTGCAGGCCGATGAACGCACCAATTCAATTATCGTCCGCGATACATCTGAAAACATCGATCGCATGCGCAAGCTCATTGAGATCCTGGATACTCAGACGCCTCAAGTCCTGATTGAGGCGAAAGTGGTCGAAGCGTCCGAAGTCGAAGGCAATACGTTGAACGGTCAAATCGGCTTTTCGGGCACCGGCACCGACGGAACCGGTGGCACGAGCTTCAATGGAGCCGGCCTCGATCTCTTGAATCTAAGTTCGATCGGAGGAAAGGATGCGGCCGGAGGAGCCGCCTTCGGACTTTCACCCAGCCTGGCGTTTTTGCCCGGAACTGCCCGCCTCAACGCGTTCCTGACGATCAAAGAGAGCGAAGATCGAATCAAAGTGATCGCGTCCCCGCGGATCGTGGTGCTGAACAAGGAGTCGGCCAGTATCGTAGCGGGACAGCCGGTCCTTATCCCTACAATTTCGCAGACCCAGAACGGACCCATTACTCTCAGTACGCCTCAGCAAGCCAACCTCAGCCTCAGCGTGAAACCGACGGTGACCAACGACTCAGGGGTGCTGATGGATATCCAGGTGACCCGAGACGTCCCTTCAACGATCAACGGTACGACGGCCATCTCCAATCGCAACGTCAATACCAAGGTTCTGATCGAGAGCGGTTCGACCCTCGTCATCGGCGGTGTCTATTCCAGTCAGACGAAGCATTCCGAGAGCGGTTTTCCGTTCCTTCGTAAAATCCCGCTCATCGGCGCCCTGTTCGGAAGCGAAAGCGACGACGTCTCCCGCTCCGAGCTCTTCATCTTCATCACCCCCCGCATCCTCAACGAAAAGGAGGCGGGATTGGCATCTGCCAATTAGCCTGAACGGAACCCGATGAGCCGGAACTATTCGCCCATCCTTTACGACTATCTGAGAAAGTACCAAGAGAACCCGCGATCCCGGGTCTTCGCTCCGTTGGCCGAAGCCTATCGCAAAGCCGGCTTAGTGGATGAGGCGATCGAGATCGCCCGGGAGGGAATGCGAATCCACCCGGGGTTCGTGGGCGGCAGGGTGGCGCTGGCACGTGCGCTCTTCGAGAAGAAGCAGTACGTCGAAGTCATCGAGGAGCTCGAGCTCATCGTCCGCGATGTTCCCGACAACCTGGTCGCGCAAAGACTCTTGGGAGAATCCGCGCTGATGTTGGGTCGCATCGCCCAGGCGCTCGACGCCTACAAGATGCTCCTCTATTTCACACCCAACGATCCCGAGACGGTCCGGATCGTCCAGGAGCTGGAAGCCAGTGCTTATGAAAAGGGGGCGCTGGTCCTTCAGTCCACTCCCGCGCGCCAAGAGCTGGCTGCTCTTCCGGAATTCCAGGTTCAGGCCGTCGATCGCGTGATTCCAGACGATCCGACGCGAAAAAGGGCGGCCTGGATCCGTCGCGTCGAACTGCTCCAGGATATGCTCACGAGGGTGGAGCGTTACCGGCAAGTAGTCGGCTGACTCCCGTCGTTGACGCCCTTCGAGCGACCGTGGTACGACCGACTTCATGTACGCAACCAACCAGTTCCGCAAGGGTCTCAAAGTCGAGATCGATGGCATCCCCTACGAGATCGTCGAGTTCCAACATGTGAGTCCGGGCAAAGGGCGTGCGTTCACCCGAACCAAGCTCAAGAACATGTTGAACCAGAACGTGACCGAAAAGACGATCACTTCGGGCGATAAACTGGATGGCGCGAACACCGAAGAAAAAGAGATGTCCTACCTCTACCGCGACGCCGAGGGTTATCACTTCATGAACCAGGCAAACTACGAGCAAGTGGTCCTGGAAGAGGAGCGGATCGGTTCGAACAAGGATTTTCTCACCGAAAATCTCGTGATCAAAGTCATGTATCACAATGACGGTCCGATCGGGATCGATATGCCGACTTTCGTGAATCTGAAAGTCAAGGGAACCACTGGCGCGTTCAAAGGCGACACGGTCGGCGGCACCAAGCCTGCCCTCATGGAAACGGGCGCCACCATCAACGTCCCCTTCCACATCAAGGAAGGCGAGACCTTGAAAATCGATACCCGGGATTATTCCTACGTTGAAAAGGTGAACAAATAACCGTGGCTGCCAAGAAAAAAGCTGCTGGAAAGAGCGCACAAAAAGCCTCGTCCAAGCCTGGAGCGGTACAGGAGTTGGAATTGATCCTCGAACTCATGGGCCGCCATCAAGTGGCTGAACTCGAATGGGATCGGGCGGGAAGTCGGATTCATCTAAAAACCCAGACCGCCTTTTCGGGTCAGGGCGGGGCAATGTACGGGTATCCGCAGGGAATGCCGGTGTATGGCGCCCCTCAGATGAACGTCCCGACGCAGGCGGGTGCTGCTCCCGCTTCCGCGCCTTCGGCTGCGCAGGTCGCCGAAGACAAAGCGGCAGCTGCGGCCGCCGCCAATACAAAACAGGTGATGTCGCCCTTCGTGGGAACCTTCTACCGCTCGGCTACTCCGGGCGCCGAGTCGTATGTCCGTGAGGGTCAGGTCGTGAAGGCCGGCGACGTGCTCTGCATCGTCGAAGCCATGAAGCTCATGAACGAGATCGAGGCCGATTTTCCCGGCAAGATCATCCAGGTTTTGGTCGAGAACGGTCAACCTGTCGAGTTCGGTGAGCCTCTCTTCGTGATCCAAACGTAATTCCATGCCATCATTGAATCCGCCGTTCAGGAAAGTTCTGATCGCAAATCGCGGCGAGATCGCGCTTCGGGTAATCCGCGCTTGTCGCGAGTTGGGTATTTCGACAGTCGCGATCTACTCGACCGCCGATGAACATTCGCTGCATGTGAAGCTCGCCGACGAGGCGGTGTGCATCGGACCTCCGCAGTCGAAATTGAGTTACCTCAACATCGCTAGCGTTCTCTCGGCCGCCGATATCACCGGTTCAGACGCGATCCATCCGGGCTATGGCTTCTTGTCCGAAAATGCCGAGTTTGCGCGACTCTGTCGGGAGTGCAAGATCACATTCATCGGTCCATCACCCGAGAATATCACTGCGATGGGTGAGAAGACCCGGGCGCGGGCCATTGCCAAAGAAGCGGGCGTTCCAATGCTTCCGGGCACGGTCGAAGCGGTACCGGGAATGGAGGCCGCACTCGTTGAGGCCGTAAAAATCGGTTATCCGGTCATCCTCAAGGCAGCAGCCGGTGGTGGGGGGCGTGGGATTCACGTCGTTTATAACGCCCAGCAGCTGAAAAGTTCATTTGATCGCGTCAGTGCTGAAGCGGGGGCTGCTTTCGGTAATCCATCGATGTACGTCGAGAAGTATTGCGAACATCCTCGGCACGTCGAGATCCAGGTCCTTTGCGACAAGTTCGGGAACCGCATTTTTCTTGGTGAGCGGGACTGCACCATTCAGCGGCGCCATCAAAAGCTTCTCGAGGAATGTCCAAGCCCGATCCTGGACCCGAAGCTTCGGGAAGCGATGGGGGCGGCCGCTTTGAAGCTTTGCAACGCCGTCGATTACGAAAACGTGGGGACGGTTGAATTTCTGGTCGAGGGTAAGAACTTCTACTTCATGGAAATGAATACCCGGATCCAGGTCGAGCATCCCGTCACCGAGATGGTCACGGGTTTTGACTTGATCAAGGAGCAGATCAGGGCAGCGGCAGGAGAGAAACTTCGTTGGAAGCAGTCGGACGTCAAGATCCAGTCGCACGCCATCGAGTGCCGGATCAATGCCGAGGATCCCGACACGTTCGCTCCCTCGCCGGGGAAGATCACGGCGCTCCATGTCCCGGGCGGCTTCGGTGTCCGAGTTGATTCTTTCGTTTACGATCAATACAAGGTCGTGCCGTTCTACGACTCGATGATCGCCAAGTTGATCGTCCATGCCCCGACCCGGAACGAAGCGATCGCGAAGATGCGTCAAGCGCTTGACGAGTTCGTGATCGAGGGGATCAAGACGAATATCGCGTTTCACCGCAAGATTCTCGCTTCCAAAAAGTTCCGCGATGCCGAATACGACACGCACTTTTTGGAAGAGTTCCTCCCTAAATACGAGTAAAATCGAAGGTCTGAACTTCGAGGTCGGTTCGCCGGGATTTTCGCCGTGGAACATGCTCGAGTGACTCGCCGATCGCGCAGGATGCGCGTACGGAGGCTGCTGTTATGGAAGACCGACGCAAAGGCCCGAAGTACGGGTTGAAAGAGGATCCGGACCGCGGTTCGCCTGAGGATACTCAGGTGCGAACCGGAGTGACTTCCGTGGACTTGGGCGAAGATCTTCTCGAAACCACTCGGGTCTTGCCCGGGATCGGTTTCGACGGGGAGTCCGGCGAGAGCTCGGGTTCTGAGTCGGAAGAGTCCGCGGACGCTCGAAAGCGGCCCGCTTCTGCCGGGACGCCACCGGAGTTTCGAACTCGGGTCGCGTTCCCCTCTCGCGAGCCGGCACGCCCGCCCGGTGTCCAGGGTCCACTCACACCGGACGAGATCACCGACCGCATGGAGAGTGTGCGAATCCTCTTGAACGAGAGTCTCCTGGACGAGGCCAAGCGCATCCTTCGTCAAATCATCCTGGCGCAGCCCTCCCACGTGGCAGCACGCAAGAAGCTCCAGGAGGTACATGAGCTCGAACTCAAAAGTATTTTCGGCGAAAGTCGACGTCCCAAGCGGGCAACTCAACGCGAGCCGGTGCCTTCGCGAGCCGAATCCGAGGATGTGATGCGCAGCCTGGATCGCGATTTGGAGCTCGGGGTATTCGCGGATGGAGACGCGGGGGAAGCAGCGGCGATCGAGGTCTCGCTTTTCGGAAGTCGCCAAGCGATGAATGAGTTCGCGGAGAAGCTCGAATCCGATCTTCGGAGCTGTGGGGCGCGGGACCGCATGGACATCGGAATCGCCTTTCTGGAAATGGGTCTTTTCGAGCTGGCGGCGCGCCAGTTTCGGGCGTCGAACCGGGAACCGCGATTCGCTTCCGCTTCCACCGCACTTCTTTCATTCGCCCTGATCCAGTCGGGCCGTCCGTTCGAGGCCACTTTGGGGCTCGAGCCTTTTCTGTCGGATCCGGAGGCGCCCCGGCATGAGAAACTCGAGTTCATGTATCTGATGGGCAGGGCGCATGAGCGTTTACGGAAACCCGAGAAGGCGCGACTTTTCTTCGAGGCGGTGCGCGAGGTCGACCCGCACTACCGGGACGTGGACGATCGGTGCAAATTCCCCCTCGTACAGGAACGCAGGAAAAAGTAACCTGATCCTTCAGGCCAAAAAAACCGAATGAGAAAGCGTCCATTCCTAGTCTTCATCCTCGTGATCGGCATCCTGGTGGCAGGGGTGGTGGGCTTCATTCAAAGCGCCCAATTCGCGACGCTCCTCAAGCGGGCCGCCGTTCGCTACCTGCCGTCCGATCTCGGCGTCGACGGAAACTTCTCGGAGCTCGCGATCCGGATGTTTCCGCCGGGCGTCTCCATCCGGAGCCCGGAGATCACGATCCGGCAGGGCAACTTCATGAACCTCCCCGCAGGGTCCCGCATCAAGGCAGCGAGGATGGATCTGACTTTCCTGCCGTTCCAGATGCTGTCGGGCAATATCCGGGTGAATCAAGTTCGCATCGTCGAAGGTGACATCGACCTGAAATTCGATCCCAAGGCACCGCCTCGCCCGGTGGCCCGACGAAAAGGACTCGGCGTCCACTGGGATGAGCTGCTCCAGATCCGCGCAGACGCGTTCGCTCTCGAGCGAACCCATGTCCACTTGAGTTGGGCCGGGCCAGGGCTCGATGTCGCATTCACCGCCGAGGACGCGAGCGTCGGACAAGGGGTGGCTGAAGGCCAGCAGGGTTACGAGTTGATGATCGCGCTCAAGGATATTTCAGCCGCCCAGTTGCCGAAGGATCTGAAACTCCCGATCCAATCGGTGGAGCGCCTCGAGGGGCGGGCCTGGGTGACGTCCAAAGGCGTGAAGATCGAGAACATCCTCCTCGTCGCCGCTGGCACAAAGCTGAAAGGGAGTGGGCAGATCCAGGGAGATGTCCTGAATCCGAAGGGATTGACGTTTGAAGGAGAAGTGGTGGCGACGGCGAACCTGGAGTCCTTGCTTCGACTCGCGCTCATCCCAGCGGCGGCAGCTTCGACCGGACGTGGGGAGCTGGTCTTTCACGGAAAAGTGAAATCCAATCTTGATCATGTCGTTGAGAGTCTTCGTGCGGAGGGCTCTTTAGCTGCGTCCAATCTGGAGTATGCTGGCTGGTCGGCCGAGCGGGTGGAAGCCGAAGGCGCTTGGGCACCGATGCCGGACGGAGGGGGAGAGGTGACGCTTACCCGCGCTGCGGCCAGTTCACCGGAGCGAAGTCGAGTGGGTGGTTTCCAGCCGGGAGGAGGGGGAAAGCTCGAAGTGGGCGCTTTCAAGTTCCGACTGGGCTCCAAAGAGTCGGTGACTGTCCCATTGAAGTTGGATCGAGCGCACCTTCATTGGCTGGCGGCTCCTTTTCTGAAGACCCTCTATGGTCTCGATCTCCGTGCGAACGGCGACGCACAGGTCACCTATCGGCCGTCCGCTCCTGGGAGGGGCTCGGGAGTAACGGCGAAACTCGATCTTATAGCGAGCGACTTCCTCCTCGACAACCAGCGGTTCGGTAAAAGCCGACCGCTCAAGAAGATCATTCAAATCCCAGAAATCCTGCTGACGGGCGGCATTCAAGTCGATTCGGGATCCTTTCGGCCGGATGGTCTGACCCTGAGCGCGGGAAAATCCAAGTTTCAGGCGACGGGTAAAATCGATTCGAAGTCTGGATGGGATCTTAACTTCGCGGGCAATGCTTTTCTCGAGGATCTCAAGCAGATCGCTGAGAACGATGTGCGCGGCGAAGGTCCGCTCTCGGTGCATGTCCACGGTCCGAGCGCGCGGGTCCTCGCCGACTTCGATGCCGACCTCAAGAATGCTTACTACCTCCGAATGGACTTCGGGAACCTCAAGGGTCGAATCACCTGGGATGATGATCCTTCTCACTTGATCTTCAAGGATATGGATCTGCGGCAAGGTCGAACCAAATATCAGGGAGAGGGACTGATCGACTTGGGTGATGCCGAGTCCATCGCCATGCAGATTCGTTTCAGGCAAGGACGAGTCGAGGATCTCAACCGCATCTTTGACCACTTCACGAAGGACTTCTGGTGGTACCCCACTTCATTGGCGGGTGAGATGAGCGGTGCGGTCAACGTCTCGGGCGGGATCAGCTTAGACAAGCTCGTGGTGAAGGGGACCCTCTCCGGACCGGGTTGGGAACTCATGGGTGAGCGCTTCGGTCGGGTCCAGCTCTCCGGGGGGTATGACCGCGGCAGATACGCTCTCGACTCCTTCGTGGCATCCAAGCCGACTGGGCAGGTCTCCGGGAGGATTTCCTATTCTGGCGAAGGTGTTCTTGACTGGCAGGCGCAGACCGAGGGGTTCCTCGTCAGCGACTTCGACCACGTCGCGCGGTTGGATGTTCCCATCCGCGGAGAGCTGCGGGTTTCAAGCAAAGGTCAAGGCAAGTTCGGGGCGATCGAGTCCCAGACCCAGGTCGCCCTCTGGGACACGGCGGTTCGGGGCGTGCCCCTCTCCAGGAGTGAACTCTCGATGCAGACCTCGGGCGGAGTCGCCGAGATCCGCGGAATGGCCTTCGGCGGGCAAGGCACGCTCGAGGCGAAATACGACTTTCGCCCGGGAGGGGAAAGTCGCATGAAGAGCGAGCTCGACCATCTCGATTTCTCTCCCGTTCTGCTGCTCTTGAACCCGAAAACCATTCAGGATCGAGAGCTTCGCGGACGGGTTTCCGGAAAATTGGATCTCCGTTTCAAGACCGGTGAAATGGATCGCCTCAGCGGGACGCTCGCCATAACGGACTACCTTTTGGCCAAAACCGGCACGCGCTTTTCGCTAGTTTCGCCAGTCGCAGTCACGATCGATCGCGGCACTTTCGACCTTGGACAATTGGCCATGAAGGGCCCTCGCGGCGAGATCCAGCTCCAGCTTCAGTCACGAGCTTCGCGGATTTCCGGCACGATCGGTGGGGACCTCGACGCTTCGATCGCGGAGTTTTTCACTTCTACGGTGGCGCAGGCCGAGGGACTGGCGGCGCTGGATTTCCAGATCGGCGGCTCGTTGGGTTCGCCGACCCTCAACGGATCTGGAGAGCTCTCGGGTGGGACGGTTCGGATCGCGGCGGTGGAATCTGCTTTCGAGAATGCATCGGGCCGCATCAGTCTCCGTAAGAACGTGATCTCCATCGACCGCGTCGAGGCCGATCTGGCCAACGGCAGAGTGACCGGCGGGGGGACGATCGAGTTGTTCGTCGACCGATATCCCCGGATCTCCCTCAACTCGACGATCAACGGCAGCAAACTCCGGGTTTTCCCTTTCCAGTTTGTTAAACTGCGCGGCAAGCTCAATGTGCGGGGCGAGGAGTTGCCCTACCTAGTCCAAGGCTCTTTCGTCATTGACTCCGGACTTTCGAGGGAAAAAGTGATGGGTCAGACCCAGGGGAGAGCGCTCAAGTCGGCACGGTACACTCCCCCTCCCACTTCGACTCGCGAGAGTGATTACCCGAAGTTCAAGCTGGATATCGATGTGAAGGCAGACCAGGGGTTATTGGTCCAAAACGACCTGTTCGATGCCGAGCTCAAGGCTCAGATCAAGGTGGTCAACACCTTGGAGACTCCGCGGATCACGGGCACCGCGGAAATCGTGCAAGGCAAGATGACCTTCAAAGACCGGATTTTCGCGATTTCGGCCGGAAGCGTCCGATTCGACAACCCGGCAGTGATCAATCCAGCATTCAGCATGACTGCCAACACGGAAGTCGGCGGGAGCAAGATTCAGATGTACGCTTCAGGGAGGATGGACGACTTCAAGATCGACCTTTCTTCCAATCCGGTCATGCCCGAGTCGGAGATCCTTTCCTTGCTGGCGCTCGGCGCGACTAGCGAGGACGTACGGAAACTGCGCGGCGACCGCAGCACCTACGAGCAAGGGGAGGCCGCCTCCCTCGTGCTCCATTCGCTCGATATCAATCGCGAGATCCAGAACCGCACCGGATTCCAGATCCAGCTCGATGAGTCGGTGAACAACCAGACCGGGAGCAGTATTTTCCGTCCTCGAACTGACGGCGACACCACGGTGGCTCCCAAGATCGTAGTGAAGCGCCGGATTGGCAAAAAAGCGACCGTCTCCGTGGGCAGCACGGTCGGAGTGGGGACGAACAATCAGAAGGGCGTGAACCTCGAGTACCAGGTCACTCCAGGATTTTCGATCAACGGGGTCTGGGACACGACGGATGGGGCGCAGACTTCAAAAGACACGAACAAGGATCAACAGTCCTACGGAGTCGATCTGAAGCTCCAGAAGAGGTTCAAGTGAAGCTTAGGCCGGGAAGCGCGCTTTCAGTAGCGTTGGCTTTTATGGCCATTTCACCCTTGGCCGCACACGCAGGGTCTGAGCCCAATGGGACGGCTGCCGCCTCGTTGTCCTCGGGGCCCGCTTTGGAGAAGCCCTCCCGGAAAGCGGCCGGACTCCCGCAGGTCCAGATCGATCGAATCGAGATCTTGGGTGTCTCCGCACTCGCAGGTCCTGACGTCGAAGCCGCCCTTGAAATCAACGTGGGTGACCTTCTTTCCCATGAAACCGTCGTTCGAACTTCCGAGAACATCCAAGCCCTTTACCGGGTCAAAGGATACGCGCAAGTTCGATTGAAAACAGAACTGGAGCGCATCCGGGGTGAGGATGGAAGTCCCGAGAATCTGATCAAAGTGACGATCAGCGAAGGCTTCCCGACCCGGATCGCTTCCCTGGTCGTACTTTCAGAAGGCGCTGACGGAGAGCACCCCGATGCCCGGATCACCAGTCTCGCTTCCCGCATCGAGCTGCGTCCCGGGGATGTCTACGATCAGGATAAGATTTCTGCAGTCCGACGCGCAGTCCAGGACGCGCTGGCTGCCGACGAATTTGTCGGAGCGCGGGTCACTGAGGTTCAGGCGAAGGCGACCACGCCGTCCCAGGCGTTTGAACAGGAGAAAGGTGCTGCAGCAGGTTGGGTGAATCTCGTGATGAAAGTGAACCTGGGGGACCGAGTGAGTTTCGGTTTTCGCGGCAACATGGCGTTTACTCGAGGCAAGCTCAGTTCACTCGTCGAGGAACAGAGGTTACTGGGACTGGGTCGCGATTACGTGGCCTCGGTTCAGGCTCGCCTCGTTGAAGCCTACAAAGCGGCCGGCTACGCGCAGGTGCGGATCGATGCTGTCACCCAGGAGCGTCCCGAACTCCAAGAGCGTCACGTTTCGTTCGAAGTCACCGAAGGGCCCCGGGTCAGGATCGAGTCGATCGACTTCGATGGCAATGTGGTCTTTCCGAAAGCGGCGCTTCGACGCGAATTCCTCAACCGCGCCCCGGGACTCACTCAGAAGGGTTTCTACAGCGAAGTCGAGATCCAGAAAAGTGCAGAGCTCCTGATCGAGTGGATCAAGTCCCAGGGCTACCTCGGCGCCAAGCTCATCACCATCAACCGAACTTTCGATGCGAGGGCTCCGAAAGTTTCCCTTCTCGTCTACCTCTATGAAGGGGATCAGACCGTGGTGGATTCGGTGAGCTTGGAAGGGCTGCAGGCCATTTCGAGGTCGGAAGCCCTGTCGATCCTCGGCGTGAAGGAGAACGAGCCCCTCAATCTTTTTTCCTTCAATGAAGGCGTCGAAGCATTGAAGGCCCGCTTGAGGTCCCTGGGGCATCTGGATGCCCGGATTGAAAACGAAGCCACTGAGAGTGTCGTCCAGTACTTCCAGGACAATCGGGAAGCGCGGATCAAGCTTCAGGTTCAGGAGGGCCCACGCTACCGCGTGAGCCGCATCGACATCGAGGGCCTGACGGATACTCATGAAGAAGTCCTCACGAGGGAGCTTGTTTTCAAGGAAGGCGACACCCTTGAGGAGGGCAAGCTCCTGGAAAGTGAAGCGCGTTTGAGGCGCCTTCAGATCTTTTCGATCGTCACGCTGCGAGCGGTCGACGACCCAGAAAGGATCGGCTTCAAGGTCGTCAAGATTTCCGCTCAGGAAGGCACCCCGGGAGTGATCGCCGGCGGTGTCGGATACCGGAACGACCTCGGAATCCGGACCTTCGGTCAGACCGGGTACACCAATCTCTGGCACAAGAACCACACGCTCTCGCTCATCGCCAACGCCAACCGACGATTTGACGAAGGGTTCTGCGACAACAGCCGAGGCAACGCCAACAGCGCTGCGGTCATCGACTCGGGGCACAGTTGTTTCATCGAGTATCAGCTCCAACTGGCCTACATCTGGCCGTGGTTTTCCGGGATTCCGGAGTTGACCTTCCGACCGCAGCTTACGGTGGATCGTACCCAGTACGTGATCCTCGATTCCAGTTCCATTTCGCTCGCGGCGACTTGGGAGCGACCGATTCTGAAGAGGCCTAACTGGGTAGGTGCGTTCACCTACAGCCTCGAGCGGATCAACCAGTTCAACGCGCGGGATGAAGAGCAGAATGGGACCATCCGGATCGGTTCCATCACGCCCGCGCTGAAATTGGACATGCGGGATAATCCACTGGCTCCTACCCGCGGGTTATTCGCCAGCGTTTCCTTCGAACTCGCATCGCCGGTCTTTTTTTCGCAATCGAGCCCGTATCCGGTTGGATATTCCAAGTTCCAGCTCCGATCGGACTACCACTTGCCGCTCTTCGGAGGTGACGTCATCTTCTACTCCAGCTTTCGAACGGGTCTCGAGAGGAACCTCGAAGCGCCCCCCGAGAGCGACCCCGGTAGCCGTGCCTACCGCATCCCCCTGAGTAAACAATTCACTCTCGGTGGGATCGGCAGTCTCCGCGGCTTCAAGGAGCAATCGATCAACTACGATCTAGTCGCGATCCGGGGGACCTTGTCCTACGTGAACTACCGCTTCCAGCTCGATCTGCCCTTCGCCGGACCGATGCGATTCGGGCCTTTTCTGGATGCTGCCAATCTTCTGGTCGACAGGTACTCCTTCGGCAACCTCCGGGCCGGCGCCGGGGTGGGATTCCATTACCAGAGCCCGGTCGGGCCTGTGAACTTCGACTGGGGATTCAATCTAGCCCCGCAGCCCGGAGAGGATCCGTTTAGGTTCTATTTTTCGATTGGCGTAATCTAATTATTTGACATTTTGGACGCGTCGTGTCATCCCTCGCCCCATGCACACCCCCACCCGACGTTTTTCCAGGTTTGAGGCGACGTTGCTGATGGGCACGACCGTAATCTTGATGAACGGTTGCTTCGGTACTCCACGCCAGTCCACTGCCGACGTCTTTTCGGACGGCAAGCTCCCTGCGGTGGCAGAGTCGGTCGTGAATCCGAAGCCCAGCGATGTGCCGCCTTCCGGGACCGACAAAGTTCGGGTCGGTGTGATGGACTGCGGTGTGGATTACACCCATCCCGACTTGATCGGGCGTATCCACTTCGATCGGGATTCCTCCGGAGCCATCATCGGCGCGGGTCGCGATGTGCTCGGCAACGACGCCTGGCCTTTTCCTAATTACATGAACGCGTCTCTCCTGGCTTTCGGAGGGGAGGTCTCCTCCGACGGCAAGATCGTTCGCGCCGGCGAGAACCCGATCGCAAAAATCGAGGAGTTGAACCGGGCATTCCTTGCAAAATTCCTCCCCCGGCTTCGGGCTTCCTCAGCCCTTCAGGGGACTTTCTACACGAAAGTGGATGAGACCAACGTGAGCTTCCTGGCGTTCGCTGGCCAGGACGCCGCGAGTTACCACCGATCCATCGCGCGGTTGCGTCAGGTGCTCCAACAACCTGCCGACTACGACCACTTTGATCTGGGCTGGTTGGAGCGCCATCCCGAGTTCGATGGGTTCGTCAAGCAAGGGCTATTGGGATTGTCCGGCGTCGGTAACCTCCGCATGTTTTGGGACTTTCCATTGGCGATGTCAGCAGGCGGAGGACCTGCGCTCCCGGGAGGTCCGGAAGTGATCAAGGGATCCGAGGACTTCTATGAACTCGGTCGGAAGGCCTATGAGGAGCTTTCCCAGGAGTCGGGATTTGAAAGCAACCTGTATGAACCCTACTTCCGATACTCCTACGCTGAGGAAGGAAAGAATCTCGCCGCTCTTTCGGCTGCCGAGCTCCAGTCCCAACGGGGTTCTTATTTCATGAGCCTAGTCCAAGCTTGGCGCAAGATGACGACTGGTTTTCGCTCGGGCAGCCCGATGGAAACCGCGCTGAGATCCTTTTGCAACGGCTTGCCCAAAAGTGATTACGCGTATTTCCGCGATGTCGCGGTCTCGAAAGAGGACAAGCGTCGGAAGTTCGGCGAGATTCTCGACCATTCGTTCACGAACTACTCGAAGATTCACGAGCTCGCCCTCGGATTGGATGGATTCGAACCCAAGGATCTCCGCACTTTTCGCAAGACGGTTCGCCAAACGCCTGGAGTGGAGGCTTTCACCACCACGGGCATGGGCAAACTCGATTTCATCTTGAACTGCGACCCGGCCGATGCCGGAGCCTCTCCTTTCTCCGAGCTTCACCGCCAATATCGGCAGCAAACCCAGCATCCACTCCTGGTGGAGAAGACGGATGTCAGCCACGGCACCCACGTTTCTGGCATCATCGCGAGCCAAAGCCCGGCGATTTCAATCGTTCCGGTCCGTGTGCTCACCGAGGAGACCAAATCGACCTACGCCATGGACCAGTCCCTCAAGGACACTTTCACCGCCGATTTCCTCCAGTGGATCGAACGCCCCCTGATCAAGCGCGCCTTGGCCCAATCCCTGGCCGGAGGCATGACGATGGAGGCGTTCCGCGCGAAGTTCGCCCAGTCGTTGCCTGAGCTCTTCGTCCGTAAGAAGCTCGACTTCTTCTTCATCAAGCAGGTCCGTGAGGCGATCCGCTATGCGGGTGAAAAAAAGCTCAAGCTCGTCAATATCTCGCTTGGAACCGACTTCGAGAAAGTCGTGACCCGAGTGGATGACGACGCCGAGCAGAGCTACCTCGATCTCTTGGACTTCCTGACCTATGAGTATTTCAAATTCACGCTGGCTAGCGAAGTGCAGTCTTCCGCTTCGGGCACGCTTTTCGTGATTGCGGCCGGGAACAACGGCAACTGGGTGGATGGCCGTTCCCGCAGCGCGCTCCCATGCGACCTTTCGTCCCCTTGGCTGGAGGCTCAGGAGCAGGCGGCAGGCGAAATCGCTCCCAACCACACCCTCAAGAACATCCTCTGCGTGGGCAGCATGGACGCCCAAAACCGGTTGTCGTCCTTCTCGAATCTGACCATATCCCGGGTGCCTTACGTCCTTTCGTATGGAGAGGCGATCGCCTCTTCCATCCGAACCGGCGACTGCAACGGAGTGGAGCAACGGGTGGGTGCGGAAGTCGGTAGCGTGGACATGGTCAGCGCCGCGCTCACCAAGACCCAAGTGCTCACGTCATGGCTGGTCTCGCGCGGGGAGCTTGCCGCGGGAGCGGACCCCTATTCCGAAGAAACCGAGACTTTGCTCTCGAAAACGAAAGCCAAGCTCCATGAGGAAGTCCGCTCCATGTCGAACTTCCTGTCCCTGGCCACTCGGCAGGAATGCTTGACGAACGATACAGGGCGGTTCACCGAGAAAATGAGCGGAACTTCGATGGCGACCCCAGCGGTTACCGGCTTCCTCGGGCGGGTCGTCGCGGCGAAACTCGACCAAGCCGGGATCTCGGATGTGGAGGCCTACGATCGGCCTGAGTTCAGTCCGGATGCCCTAATCCACGAAGCGTTTTCAAGAAGTCTCGCCTATCCCGGGAGCTCCGTGCAGCTTCGCATGATCACGGAGATCCAGCCTTACTCCATCGGGCAGTTGCCGGGGCCGATTGTTCTCCCGAACCCGACTCCCTCCAATCCTCCTGCTTCGCCGATCCTGGGATTGATCCGGATCCGGGCGCAGCCTTGAGGGAAGTCTCAGCAAGACTCATTCTTTCTTCAAAGCCATCAGCGAGAGAAACTCGAACAGAAGCGCTGCCCCCATCAACGCCGTGAGATCGGCGTGATCGTAGGGTGGGGAGATCTCGACGATATTGGCGCCGACGAAGTTCAGTCCCTTAAGTCTGCGAACGCTTTGGAGCGCTTCGAAGCTCGTGAGACCGCCGACGACCGGAGTGCCTGTTCCAGGACAGTAGGCGGGATCGATGCCATCGACGTCGAAAGTGAGGTAGCAGGGGCCTTCACCTGCGACGCGGTGGATCTTCTCGAAGAAGAGATCGCGTTTCGTCCCATCGTGAAAGGAGTCGATGTCGAGGACGTTAATCTTCTGCTCCAAGATGTAATCGTCCTGCGCGGGAGAGGTCAGGGGGCCGCGCACTCCGATTTGGAAAATTTTTTCCCCGACTAACAGGCCTTCCTCGATCGCTCGACGGATGGGAGTGCCGTGGTGGTACTTTTCGCCCCACGCTTCGTCTCCAGTGTCGGTATGCGCGTCAAAGTGGATGAGAGTCACGGGCTCACCGGAGCGGCCATGCTTTTTATGGACTGCGCGAAGGTCAGGAAGGATGATCGAGTGATCACCGCCGACGCAGATCGCTCTCGCGCCCGCTTCGTGGATTTCCAGGATCCGCTTTTCGATCGAGGCCATCGTCTTTTGGATATTGATCGGGTTCACGCCGATATCGCCCGCGTCGACGATATTCAGCCGATCGTAGATCCCGACCCCGAGGTTGGGGTTGTAGTTTCGGTTGAGCACCGACGCCTCGCGTACCGCCCGTGGCCCGAACCGAGCCCCGGGACGAAAGGTGGTCCCTCCATCGAAGGGAACTCCGAGGATCGCCACATCCACGTTCTTGCCTGAAATATCAGGAACATAGGGTAGCCGATTGAAGGTCGCCACGTCTCCGAACCGAGGGCTCAGGAGTGGATTGATCGGCTTATAGTGGTTTTTTGGAGTCGTCATGTACCCGAGATCATAGGGGTAAAACACGTTGACTTCAACCTAAGGGTCCTGTAATTCGGACCATCTATGTTGCAGCAAAAGACTTATCAGGCAAAGCAGGTCGGTCCGCATTATTTTGAACCCATCGGGCCGAACGCTCCGAAGTGGTACGTCGTTGATGCCGCGGATATGGTCGTAGGTCGTATCGCTACGGTCATCGCCTCCGTCGTCACCGGAAAACACAAGCCCACCTACACCCGTCACGCGGACACCGGCGATTTCGTCGTTGTCCTCAACGCTGACAAAGTGGTCTTCACCCGCACCAAGTGGGACAAGAAAGTTTACCGCCATCACAGCGACTTCGTCGGTGGCCTCAAAACCTTCACCGCTCGTGAAATGCTCAAGCGCCATCCGGAAGAGATTCTCCGCCAGGCTGTTTGGGGCATGACCGGCAAGTCCAATCTCGCCCGTCACCAGATGAAGAAGCTCAAGATCTTCGTCGGAGCCGAGCACGATCACCAGGCTCAGAATCCGCAGCCGATGCCAAAAGGCGCGATTCGTAACACCGTACTTTCCCGGCCGAAGCAAACGGCTTAATTGAAGAGAGATTAGTAAAAAATGGAAAAACAGCATCACAGAGTCGGCAAGCGCAAGAATGCGATTGCCCGAGTTTATCTCCGCCAGCGCGCCACCGACGAAGGGACGATCCGCGTCAACGACCGCTCGTTCGAAGATTACTTCCCTCGTCCCACTTCCCGCATGATCATCATGCAGCCACTCGAGCTCACCTCGACCGTGGGCCGCTTTGACATCATGATCAACGTTCGCGGTGGCGGCCTCTCCGGTCAAGCCGGCGCAGTTCGCCACGGTATTTCCCGCGCACTTCTTGAAGTGGACGCGGGTTTCCGTCCGGTCCTGAAAAAGGCCGGTTTCCTCACTCGCGACAGCCGCGAAGTCGAGCGCAAGAAGTACGGCCTCGCCGGCGCCCGCCGTCGCTTCCAATACTCGAAACGTTAATTCGGTTCACATCAATCCGGTTCATACTGGTTTGAAGCTGCAACATGCGAAGGCCGGGCCCCTGCGAAGGAGCCTGGCCTTCGGCTTTTCCGTACTCAGGCGTGATACATGCGTTTTCTCCGCAGAAACGAATTCTTGACCGCTTTGTCGCTCGCGGGTCTCGCGCTTTTAGCAGCCGAGTTCACCCTTCGATCCATTCGGATTCCCCGAGATGTGATGCTCGGAGAGCGCAGGCTCTTCTACCGATACGATCCGGTCCTGGGTTGGTTTCCTCGTGCGGGAGCCGAGGGTTGGTTCCAAGCCAGCGTGAGAGTTCACGTTCAGCACAATTCCTTGGGGTTTCGGGATCCGGAACCGGGTCCGAAGCGGAAGCGTAGGATCGCCGTCGTGGGGGACTCGTTCGTCTGGGGCTACGATTCAGACCAGGATAAACGAGTGACGGAACGACTTGGGACGGTGCTACCGGAGTGGCAGGTGCTGAACCTGGGAGTGAGCGGGTACGGGACCGACCAAGAGCTGATCCTCTTGAAGCAAAGCTTCGCCAAGCTCCATCCCGACCTAGTCGTCCTAGTTTTTTGCGCCAATGACCCGGACGACAACTCCTCGAATCTGCGCTACGAGGGCTATTTCAAGCCTTATTTCCTGCTCGGAGCGAAGGATCAACTGACGCTTGCCGGAGTTCCGGTCCCGCTTCAATTGCGTGCGTTCGAGTCCGAGCACAGAATATTGATGAATAGCCGCTTGTTCACTCTCATGGTCAGGCTTTGGTATCGGCGCGAAGCCGCTGCCGTTCAACTCAAGTCGGATCCGACGCTTGCGCTTTTGGCCGAGATGCAAACTTTCGTACAGTCTCAGGGGGCGCAATTCGTCGTTGCGTTCATCCCGGAAGGCGGGCCGAACCGAGTGGATGCCGTCCGCGAAAAGGCCGCCGCTCGGGGGATCCACACTCTGGATCTCGGCAAACTGGATGCATTTCCGGAATACGGCAACCATTGGACTCCGCGCGGCCACGAACTCGCTGCCGAGCGGATTCATGACTTTATGGATCAGCAAGGATGGCTCGAGGCTAGGCAGAACTGATTCGATTGTCGGAATCAAGCGGCTTCCCGGGGCGGGTGACGCTTGAGCTCTGCTCCGATCGCGAGGGCCATGCATTCAACCACCTATCTGGACCAGGGGTCGAGCTGCACTCTTCAGCGATGCGATGCGAGTTTCTGATCGACGAGGTCGTAGTACTGGCCGAGCCGGGCCTGGACTGCGGAATTGTGCATCAGCGCTCGTCCCGAAGGACTGAGCCCATCCTTCGCCCGCATTTGAACGAGAGCTAGCGAGATCATCCCTTGGTCGAGCGAGATTTGAACGGGACCGACTTGGCCAGCGTACCGACCCTTGACGTGGTAGCCGTCGAGGAACCCGAATCCCGGCACATAGAGAACGTCATTTCCGGAAAGCAGCGATTCGCTGCGGTTCAGGATGGCCGCGATCAAAGAAGCGTGCGGGTTGTTTAAGTCGACGTGATCGGTGCAGACTAGGGCTGGGCTCCCTGCTTTTCCATAATTGGAAGCCGAGCGGGCTGCTGGAACCGAAAATCCTTGTCGTATCCATCGAAACTTCTTTCCAGTTGCGGCGAGTACCGCTCCTCATTCATGAGCAGTTTCGGAAGGAGGAGTTGAAAGGCTCCGCCATCCCAGGTGCGGAAAATGGGGCGCTCGGTTCCCGCATTGTTCCAAACGTAGGTTTCCGCCGCCAGTGAGGCAGCTCTCTTGATCAGCTCAAGAGCCCAAGTCAGTGCGTAGTTCGATCGCGCTTCCGAACCCAGATTGGCGAACTTGTTGTCCTCCAGCTCCCAGTGTCCGTCGTGATGTTTGAGGTTTCCCGCCATGAGACCCGTGTCGCCAGAGTAGAACACCGAGAAATCCATTCGATCGAGGAGTTTTCCGGCGCGTTGGGCGACTGGGATGCTCGGATAGGTTTCCTTCACCGTCCAGAGCGCTAGGGCGAGGTGGATGTTGTCGACCGAGGATACATCCCGATTCACGACTGCGAACCCGCGGGCAGTGGAGTACCAGCTATAAAACAACCCTGATTCTCGGTGAAAAGAAGCTTTTTCCAGGCTGGCGATGACCTGGTTGAGATGCTTTCGAGAAGCCGGCGCTTCAAAGCCCTCATCGACCTTCCCGATCTGGTTCAGGATATCCAGGCCGTTATTGGTAGCGGAGGTATTGTCATTCAGAACTCGGACGGTGGACTCGCCCGAGTCCCTAGTAGGTATCCAGTCGATAGGTTTCAAGTCGTTCCGGAAAAGCGCTCGTGCCGCGACTTCGAAGATTGATCTGGCGAGGTAGGCAGGTGCCGAGTGCGGACGATCCCGACGGAGGAGGGGAGCCCGCTACCGCTGCTGGGGTTTGCAGGTGCTTTGCCGCCCCGAAACCGAGGAGCAGTAAGGCGTAAAGGCAGACTTGTTTGCCATCCTCTCGGTTCGGTCATCGGGGAAGAGGAGCTGAGTTCCTTTAGGAAAGCGCCAGCGCAGAACCGGCGTCAAATCGCTGACAGCATCGGAATTTCAGCCCTTTTCATTGAACCGTGCCAGAATCAAATGACAGACTTATGGTGTGGACGACTTACAAAGAGAAGATCAAACGACTCTCGGAGCGCCTCGTTGAGGCGCAGAAACCGATTCGCATCCTCGACGCCATCAAATGGGACGGGCAGGTCGAATCTGAACTTCGTAAGCATCACTACCGGCAGATGCCCAAGATCGACGCCGAGTACTATGCCAAGCTTCCGCTGGGTTATGATCCGAAGGCCAAGATCGAGGAGTTCGCCGACATCGCCCGGGACATCAAAACCGCATTGGGAGAAAGTGATCCCCTCTGCGGCCTGCTTCAATCCAACGCCGAGCAGTACATGGATGTCGTCCGAATGCTCCAGAGCCGCGGGACCAAGAAGTTCTGGGAGTATTCCTGCAAGTTGTATGGATCCCCGAAGGATAAGTTCTTCGAGGACAAGAACACTGTTTCAGACCTAGGGCAGTTGCTCTACTCGATCTTCAGCAAGATCGATGACTCGATGATCGGTCCTCCTTACCCCGAGAACGTCCCGGCGGAGGAAGTGGTGAGGACGCTTAACGAGCGATTCAAGACCTACTTCAAGGATGACGAGGTCCGCGCCAAGATTTCGGACGGTATCATCGCCGATGCCGCTGCCGGGAGTGACGTGGTCAAAATCCGCGAAGGCTCGCTGTTCACCACTCGCGACATCGACATCCTCGAGGTTCACGAGGGCTGGGTCCATGTGGGAACCACCCAAAATGGAAATCGCCAACACGTCGCCAAATGGCTCGCGAAAGGTCCTCCCCGCTGTTCTGCAACTCAAGAGGGTTTAGCGGTGATCATGGAGATCTTCACTTTCCGGACCTATCCGAAGCGGGCACGACAGATCAACGATCGCATCCTCGGCATCGACAAGGTCGAGGATGGAGCGAACTTCCTCGAACTCATCGAGTTCTACCGCACCGAGGGTTACGAAGAGTCGGATTGCGTGACCAATGCTCGGCGGGTATTTCGGGGTGGGATGGTTGAAGGCGGCGCCCCATTCACCAAGGACATTTCCTACTGCCGGGGATTCATCGAAAATTACAATTTCATCCGGACGGCCATCCGGGCCGGGAAACCCCAGCTAGTCCCGTTTCTTTTCGCCGGAAAGCTCCATGTCGACGATGTTCCGTTGATCTACCAGAAGTACAAAGAGGGGATCATCGACGCACCGAAGTATTTGCCTCCCCAATTCGCAGACATGAACGGATTGGCGGTATGGATGAGCTTTTCGAACTTTTTCAACATGGTGGATCTGAAGAGGATTCAGGAGCACTATGATAAACTTTTTAAAATCTATTTATGAGCCAGTCAAACGTCGGGAGACCTGTCATGAACAAAGTGAATAAAGCGATTCTCATGGGCTCGATCCTCGCTCTGCCAGCCGCGGCTATGGCGATTTCGGCGACGACCGAGCTGGCCAGGGTGAACGGGCGCGCCATCACCAGCTCCGATATACAGACCGCGTTGGGGGGCCTGAACGAAGGAAGCCGCTCTTCGCTCCTTCAAGATCCGGCAACGCGCCGAAAGATCCTTTTGGGGTTGATCGATCAGGAAGTCATGGCTCTCCAAGCTGAAAAGGACAAGCTGGATCAAGAGCCCGATTTCAAGAAGGCGATGGAACAGGAGCGCGAGAAGTTGCTCTCCGAGCGTTTGCTCGCGAGAAACGTCGGTTCGAAAATGTCCGATTCCGCAGCGAAGAAGTACTACGAGCTTCACAAGAATCGTTTCAGCACCGACGCCGTGCAGGTCCAGCACATCCTCCTTTCGGACGAAGCGAGCGCCCGCGAGATGCTGAAGAAGGCGAAAGCGCAGGGGGCTGACTTCCAGGAGCTTGCCGAGAAGTTCTCGAAAGATCCATCGGCCAAGAATAACCGCGGCGACATCGGCGCGATCACCCGTTCAAGTCCTTTCGTAGAGGGCTTCAAGGACGCAGCCTTCAAGGCGGCGGAAGGCGACGTCGTCGGGCCGATCCATTCGGATTACGGCTACCACGTCATCAAGGTGGTCTCGAAGCACTTTGGGCGAATCCTCGGCTACGAAGAGGTCGAGCTCCGGGTGAAGGAGATGCTCCGTGCCCAGCTCGTGGACGACTACCTCAACAAGCTCAAGGCTCAGTCCAAGATCTCGATCGATGAGGAAGCCCTGAAGAAGTTGTGAAAACGGCCGCCGAATCGCTGGGTCTTGCCCTTTTCAGCTTTTGATCAAGGCTGATTGGGCGGGAGGACCGGAAACTTGCGTCTCGATTCAAGAGCCTCGAATACCCGCTATTGGATCGCCCTTTCTGGGATCCTAGCGCTCCTCCACTGGATCTCGATGGCCTGGGTGTTGTCCAAGCATCACTGGGGAGTGCCTTTGTTCTGTGGGGACTCAGGCAATTACTTCGCTCACATGGTCGGTCCCGTAGGCATCATTGAAGGGCGGTTAGAGGGGTTCCCCTGGCTCCTGAAGTCCTTGGGTGCCGATCCGCGGTCCCCACGATTGATCGTTGCCCTCCAGAACGGGCTCATGCTGGCGGCACACGTGCTGTTTCTGTGGTACTCGCGTGAATCAAAGCGAAACCGTCCGGGTGTGCTCCCTCTGGTGTTGGGCGCCGCTGTTTTCTTTGAGCCTCACTTGGTCCGGATCGAGTCGATGGCCTATATGCCGGACGCATTTTGCTGTTTCTTGCTGGTGGTGGTCTTCGGGCAGGTGGGCGAAATGATGCGACGGTCATCCAGCTGGGCTGGCGCCATCGTCATGGGTGGAGCATTGGCCGGCCTCACGCTGTGCAAATTGGTCTTTTTGCCCTGGGTCCTATCATTCGGTTTTGGCATAGGTCTTTTCTGTCGCGTTCAGAGAATCAGAGGCTGGAAAGTCGTTTTCGGCATGGCTTTGGGCATTCCGATTGCGGCGCAAGCCGTCTACCTGGCTTCCTACCGATATCCCCTCACTGGGCATTGGGATATCGATCGGTTCGGAGGGTTCTCGGCGCTGGCGAACCTCCTTCCCCACGGGACTTGCGCCGACTGGGCGGATGGAGTGGCGGCGGGAGCGGAGCGGGACTCAGTCCTTAAGCGGTGCAGCGACGTCGAGTTGAAGCGAGGAGGTCAATATTTGATGTGGAGCACGGGGTCCGCCAACCCGCTGTGGTCCGTTCGGACCGATTTAGGACTAGTCGGTGGCAGCGTACGTAGGATTGAAACGTATGGACGTCTCGGAGGATGGGGATTGAAGGTCGCTTCCCGCCACCCAGGAATGGTGCTTCGGGCTATGGGAGAGAACCTCGATTTATTTTGGCAAGGGACTCTCGGGGTAGGATCCTTTCAGTCGCGTATAGTCCTGGGTCGAGATTGCCGAAGATTGCTGGACGAAGTTTATCCCCGAGGAGGTGCTCGAGGTTACGAGTTGGATTATGTTTCCTGGTCCGTGCGGCGTCAGGGCGAACTCGAGGCTATGGATCAGGGGTTCGGAACCTGGTTCATGGTGTTGGCCCGGATGAGCCTCCTCGTTCCATTCTTCATGATTGTCTTCATCTTAAAGAGGCTCTGGCATCTGGTTTTCCTGACACTGGTCAGCACTTTTTACTTGGGGTTGGTCCTGGTAGGGGGGACCTACGATCCCAGGTATTACGGTCCGTACCTCCTGCTCAGTCTCATGCTGATGGCACTCTGGTTAAGTACTCCGAAGTTGAAAGTTGAGGCGCTTACCGGTGTTGTGTAAATTGGGAGAATGCTTCTTCGAATCGGTGTCTTGGCGGTCTGTACTTGGCTGATCGCTGTACCGGGGGCCGAGGCGGCCCGTCCTGCTCCTCATTCCAATATCCATTTGCCTGTTGCCACTCCCACCCCTGAACAGCTGATCACGGCGATCCTTGCCCAGGATGTCACTGCGGTAAACGCCCTGCTTCGTGCTGGCGCGAATCCGAACGGCGTATGGAATGGACTGACACCCATCCACCATGCGGCCAGCCTGACTGATCCTGCGATCTTGAAGGTCCTGCTGAAACACGGTGCCGATCCCAACACCGTAACGAGCTGGGGCGTGACCGCATTGATGCGCTCGACCAATTCCGATAATCCAGAGAACGTTCGATTGATGATTGACGCAGGGGCCAGGCTCGAACAGGAAGGGAAAGACGGAGGCACCGCTGTCTTTCCGGCTGCCTATTTCAACAAGCCCAAAGCGCTTCATGTCCTGCTCTCGCGGGGTGCGAAGCCGGATGTTCCCAACACTTCGGGCACGACGCCTTTGATGGCGGCTGCCACTTCGGGAGCAGTCGAACCCTTGAAGGAGCTTCTCAGTGCGGGAGCTTCGATCAATCAGACGAACAAGTACGGGCAGAGCGCGCTGCTTTTGGCTGCCAATCGGGGAAAGAGCGATGCGATGCAGGTTCTGATCGCTTCGAAAGCCGATCTCAACCTGAGGGATGCTAGCGGGTCCAATGTCCTGAAGCTTCTCATCGACGGAAAATTGAGTCCCGAAAAGAAGCTTCTCGCCCTGGAGCAACTTCGCAATGCGGATTTCGACTTCAAGCAACCCTGTGTCGCTGCGCTCAGTGGAGCTTCCTACGCCGTGCAAACTGGGCAGGCGCTCCCATTTTTGGATGGGCTTTTGGACGCTTCACTTTCAATCGACCAGCCGGACGCCATCGGGAGGAGTGCACTTCACTTCGCGGCCCTGAAAGGCGATCTGAGGTTGGTCAAGAGTCTCCTCAGCCATCATGCGGATGCAAAACTCAAAGATAGCGAAGGGAACACTCCCTTCTGGATTGCGCTGAAGTTCCATCCGTTCCTCTTCAGGCTCTGGTCAACGCTCGGGCTTGCGCGCATCGGGCTCTGATCACGGATCAGTCCAGCCCCGCAAGCGCCTCCAAGCTCCGCGCTTTCAAAGTCGAGCAGTCCGAGTTGAGTGGCACTCCGGAGTCCTCGGCAATCAGTTCGCCGAGCGACCCCAGGACATCACGACCCCCGGCTTCGAATCCGTAAACCGGGAGGGCATGCCCTCGGAGGCGAGCTGGGGTCTGGGCGGTCGACCACATCTCGACCTTTTCAGCTCCTTCGAGTCTCATGCCTTGTGCGACATAGCGGACTCCGCCGGTTCGGTCGGATTTTTCGATGAACAGTCGACCAAACCGCGGGTCGTTCACATTGTCCCCGACGTGGAGGTAACGCTCCAAGTGGTAGGCTTCGTCGGCTGCCCGCGTGTCATCACGTAAATTGGCTAAGGCGAGTGGATGGCGAGATGCTCGCAGGCGGGTCGGAATGAATGATTCGAGATCGGGACATTGATTGATTGCTCCTTGAAGCGCGAAGCTATAGACCGGGTAGGTCCCTTTGCCCCTCAGCATTCCGCGGATGCGAATCAGATTCGGTGAAGTCAGGTTGCCGATGAGGAATGTATTCCTGCCTCCTCCGCCTCCTCCGAGGTTGACGGCGTACACGTCCTGTTCTGATTGGGGTCGGCTTGCCAAATCCGGGGGGCCGAAGTGGAACATCCGGTAGTAGGGGTCACGAGTCCATTGCGCGATCTGAGACTTGGCGTTCGCCAGTTCCGTGGAGCCGCGGTGAAGATTACCATCGTTGGAACCAAAAGCACCGGGCCAAAGTCGGTAGGAATCCCAGTTGGCGCGCCCCCCAGCATGGCAGGCGAGGCAGGTCAACTCCTGGGAGGGAGGGTAGATTCGGGCGATGGGAGGAGTTGTTGCGTCGTGGGAGAATCGAACCTCCCCGAACTCGTAACGACTTTTCGCATCGCTGAACTGCATGAGTTCGATGCACAGGGCATTTCGATCATCGAAGCAGGGGGAGTCGGGCTGGTAGGCCATGAGAAACCGCCCATCCTGGGCGTTGAGGATCACTCGAGGATGTTCCGCGCTGGCGTTGCGCTGGAGACTCTTGCTCTCGTACTGCAGTACGAAGAAATCGAAGAGCGCGAGCCGATCCGCTGGCGAGAGCGCTGAGGATCGAAGGGCCGCCATGAAGCTCGGGATGTCGCGGGCCGTCGGGTTGCCCGTGATCACCCTTCGGATTTGATCGAAGAATTCTTCACCCGCTTTTGCGGGCTGCATTCCTCCTAGTGGGAGCACCATTGAAAGCATCAAGATCAGGAAGTTCCGTTTCCAAGCTCGGCTCATAGGAGAAGAGGGTCTCTTTTTTTCAAGCAATCCGCTTAAAAAAAAGGACAGCCTGACGACGCATGCCGTCGTCAGGCTGTCTCGAGTGCTAGGAACTCCTTGAATTCAGGTGTAGTCGCGTGCGTTGATCCCGTACTTCTCGAGTTTGCGCAGGAGCGTCTTTTTCGGGATGTTGGCATGGAGCGCAGTCTGGTTGATCCGACCATTGAAGGCACGAAGAGCGCTGATCAGGAACTGGCGCTCAAACTCCTCCTTGTTGGCTTGGAAATCCAGGCGACTGATATCGAGCTTGAATCCCTTGGATCCAGCGCCTGGGAGGACCACTCCGCGGACCAGGCTTGCGCCGGCTGCAACGAGTTCTTCACCACCGTCGGAATCCTCGCTCTCAGCCAGGATAGCCGAGGCTCGGCTCAAGCCGGCGGCCCGGATTTGTCCGGTGATGACATCGGGGAGGCTGTCAACGGTGAGCTGGGTGGAGGTCTCAATCACGAATGCGTGTTCGATGACGTTCTCAAGCTCGCGGATGTTGCCAGGCCAAGAGTGGGACTTGATCAAATCCATGGCATCGCTTGAGATGCCGGTCACGGCCTTACGATGCTGCTGATTGAATTTTTCGATGAAATATTGGGCCAGTGCTTCGATGTCGTTCTTGCGGTCGCGAAGCGGCGGAAGCTGGATCGGGAGCACGTTCAATCGGTAGAACAGGTCCTCGCGGAACTGGTTGGCCTTGATCATTTCTTCAAGGTTGCGGTTGGTCGCAGCGACGATCCGGACGTTCACTTCGACTTCGCGGTTGGCGCCGACCGGGGTGAACTTCTTCTCTTGGAGGGCGCGCAGGAGTTTGACCTGCATGCCGGCCGAGATGTCGCCAATCTCGTCGAGGAACAAGGTCCCGCCGTCGGCGTACTGGAACTTTCCGATCTTTCGGCCGTCCGCTCCCGTGAATGCCCCTTTTTCGTGTCCGAAGAACTCGCTCTCAATCAGGTTTTCGGGGATGGCGGAACAGTTGATCGTGACGAACCGGTTGTCTTTTCGAGGGCTGTTGTAGTGAAGCGCAGAGGCGACGAGCTCCTTGCCGGTTCCGCTTTCACCGCGAATGAGCACCGCCGTGTCAACGCGCGAGAGCTTGTCGATCACGCTGAATACTTTTTTCATTTCATTGGACTGACCGATGAAGTCGGTGCCGTTCGGCAGGCGGAACACCGGTGCCGAGTAGGCGAGGTTCTTGACCATGCTGTGGGCCTTCAGAGCCTTGTCGATCAGGTAGACCAGGTTCTCGGCCTTGATCGGCTTCTCCAAGTAATTGTACGCGCCTTGCTTGGTGGACTCGACCGCGTCGCGGACGTTCGAGAACGCGGTGAGGATGATCACGATGATCGAGGGGTCGTGGGTCTTGATCTCCTTCAGGGCCTCCATCCCGCTCAGGCGCGGCATGTTCACGTCCATGAGCACTAGGTCATAGTGACCCGCGCGGACCCGATTCACGGCTTCTTCGCCGTCCTTCGCCTGGTCGACGATGTAATGGTTCTCGGAGAGCGCCGAGGCCACCGTGAGGCGAAGATCGGCGTCATCATCAACAACGAGTACCTTAAACATGGAAATTCTCCTTCTTCTTCCAAAGCTTGCTAAGCGGGTTCTCGGTCGTAAGGCCGAGGGTGAGTTCCAGCGGCAGCTGAATGGTGAACTTGCTGCCCTGTCCAATCGAACTGGTCACGTGCACGGCGCCGGAGTGGGCTTCGACGAAGTACTTCGTCAAGTAGAGCCCGAGGCCGGTGCCTGAAATCTGGGTGGTCGTATCATTCTTAGCGCGGTAAAACCGAGTGAAAAGACTATTGATCTCTTCTTCGGACATCCCGATCCCCTGATCGGTGACTGAAATTTCAACTCGGTTCTCGGTCTCGCGGGTCTCGATCAGGATCCCGGATCCGGCGGGCGAGTATTTCAGCGCATTGTCGATGAGGTTGTTCACGACTTTGGAGATCAACGGAGCATCGATCTTGATGGGGAACATGGGTTCCAAATTGACGGTGATCTGTATCATTTTAGCGCGAGCCTGCGCGCGGAACCCTTCGACCGAACGCTCGATGAGCTGGTTCACGTCGCGGCTCTCGAGGTTGAGCTTCAGGCGGCTGGACTCCACTTTACTCAGCTCGAGGATCGAGGTGATGAAGCGATTCAGCTCGTCGGTCGAATCGATGATGTGGATCAAGCTTTCCTTGTCGCGTTCGAGGAGGCGTTCCGACGACTTGCGGAGCAGGACTTCGGCGAGGCCTTGGATGCGGGCCACCGGGGTCTTCAAGTCGTGAGTCACGAGAGAGAGGAAGTTGGTCTTGAGCTCCTCAACCTGGACCATGAGCTCGTTCTTCCGCTGGTAGTCCCACCGCTTCTTGTATTCGCGGATCAGGCGGTAGGGGACGACCAAGTAGTAGCCGAGGAACAAGCCAACCAGGGGTTGGCTCGCCCGGAGCCAGATCGAATGGCTACCGAAAAGGTACTGCGCCACCACCACGAAGCCGACTCCGAGCCCCAAGGTCGCGAAAACGCCGTGCAAAGGCTTGGAGACCAGCACCCGGAAAACTACCCACGCAATCACCATGAAAGTGATCAGCCAATTGAGCCAGTTCGGAGCCCGAAGCACTCCATTGTCGTGGATGATCGAATCCAGGATGTTGGCGTGGACGATGAGTTTCGGATTGGCGAAGGAGTTCTTGGAGTAGGGGGTGAAGGCGAAGTCGTCGGAGTTCTCACGGCTCAGCGATCCGACCAGGACGATTTTGCCAGCCAGCTTGGCCGCGGGGACCGTTCCTTTCAGGACATCGATGAACGAGTAACGCGCGTAAGGAAGATCGGCCAGACGCCCAGGGGCGGTTTCGCTCGCTCCCTGGTATTCGACCGCGGTCGAGCCATGGTAGCGGAAAAAGAAGTACTGGGCATCGACTTCAGGGACGTAGAAGCTCCCGCGAGGGGTATGGCTGTCGCCGATCAAGCCCAAGCGGCGCGGGAGATCGATGTGGAAAACCGGCTTGTCGTAAAGGAAGGTCAGGGCGCGGCGGGTGATCTTGTCTTCGGCGAACACGTTGCCGTCACGATGAACGACCGCAACTGAGTGGGCGATCGAGCTCAGGGGATAGGGAGGAAGTACTTCGCCCGTCACGTCGAAAGGAGTGCCGAGAACCACCGGAACGCCGGTCGACTCGAGCCGGCGGGCGGCGGAGACGAAACGCGAACCCCACTCCCCGTGAAAAAGCTCGGGATTGTTCTCGGCGACCCGGTTCATATCGACCAAGTAGCCCACGGCCTTGGGATGGAGCTTCTCGAGCTGCTCCATGAACTGGACGTGGACGTCGAGGGTGAGAGGAGAGAATTCGTTGAGGCTCTTGGTGGTGGCATCATCGAGGGTGATCAGGACGATGCTCGGATCGGCTTTGGGCTGGATCCCGTGGGCCATGCGGAAGTCATAAAGGTTGGCTTCGAGCAGGTTGAACTCGAGGTTGTTGAGGATGGCAGTGAGCGAAGCGGCTCCGGCCACGACCAGCAAAGGATTCTCGAATCTGCGGAAGAACGTTCTCCAACTCATGCTTGGGGACTCAAAGAGCAAGCCGTGTACCAGTCGGTGGCTTTTCGCACCTGTTTATAAATCCAATAATTTCAATTAGTTGAGTTTAAGAAGTGAGCGTTTACCAGGCACCGGAGTGACCATGCAGTTGACACCCGTTGAGCGGCAGAGGGTCCGCAACCCCTCACCCTCTCATCCCGATTTTTGGGGTCTATTTTTTTCGAGCGCTGTAACATCCAGGGAGAAGCTCGATATCCGCGATCTGAGTGAATCACGTCCTTCGTTTCTTTTGGTTGGGTGAAGATGCATACCTCTCAAGGCGAGAAGTCCGCGGACAAAATACTGGCTGCGTTCCGAGTGGCCTTGGGGCTCATCCTCCTGCGGGACATTTTCGACAAATGGGATGCCTTGGGATTTTACCTTGGCCCCGGTAGCGCGGTGGACGGATTTCCATTTCCACCGACTTGGTTTGACCAAGTGCCGGGTTACGCCAGCTGGGTCGTGATCTTGACAGGGGCTACCCTGGTATTTGCCTCATTCACCCTCGGGGCCTTCACCCGAGTCACCCACATCCTCGCATTCGTCCTTCACGAGGCATTCAACGCACGAATGACGTTGTACGAGCATAGCGGCACTCACGTCATCAGCCTCCTCCTGTTTTGCTCGCTGCCGTTGCCTTTGGGCAACCTAGGGTCGGTCGACCGTTGGAAAGGGTTGAGGCCCCGTTCACCTTTCGCGCCGCAGTGGCTTCACTTGCCTAGGATGCAACTTGCGATCATTTACCTCAGCACTTCGCTCGCGAAAGCGGGAGGAACGGCTTGGTACGACGGCTCGGCCGTCTACAACATCCTGCAGTCGCATTTTTCCAAACCCTTGGGAAGATGGGTGGCTTTGCAGGCGCCTATCCCATTGCTTCAGTTCCTAGCCTACTCAACTTGGTGGATCGAGTTCGCTGGAGGCCTCTTGCTTTTGGCGGGTGTTCTGACTTCCGGTTCCGGGAGCGTTCAAGGAAAGGTCTCCAAGGCTTGTTTCGTCAGCGCTCTGCTCTTGCTTGTGCCGTTTCACGTCGCGCTCCACATGTTTGTGGGGCCAAACGATTTTTCCATGATCATGATCGTGGGTCTGATCCTCGCAATCCCTTTTTGGAGCTCGTCCTCTCGACCGATCGACCTCGGAAGCAAATGGGTTTCACGCGTTGTCGTCGCATTTTCCCTGGTCTTCATGGTTTTTGCGGCAAATCAGAATGTGATTCGCTATCACGCTCAAGCCTGGTTCGGGCGAACCGGCACTCTCCAGGATAGAATCCTGAGCGTATTCGGAAGGACGCCGATCGGTACCGACCTATTCCTGCAGCGGTGGGACATGTTCAGGAGTTTTTCCACAACCCGGAGCTATCTGGTGGTCCGGGCCTTCGATGGCACGAAGTGGATCGATCCGCTCAATGGGGTTCCCGCATCCTTCGATGAACCCCCCGACCTAGCCATTCGATTTCCCAGGATTCATTCCAACTATTTCCGTTCCTATTTTCAGTCTTTCTCCTCGGCTTCTCCCGCCCCCGCATTGGCGCGATTCTACTTGATGAAAATGCCCGAGCTTCGCAGCGTCGAAGTCTACCTGGTGGAACGGGCGTTTCCCCCCTTGAAGAGCCGGGAACAGGTTGAATCCACATCCACTCGACTTCTAGTTACTTTGACCCGCCGTCCTGGCCCAGAAGGTGAATTTTGAAACTACACAGAGCCGTGAATGGATCGAGTCGATGGTTATTCTTTCTCGCGGGCGCGTTACTGACCGTGGCCGTCATCACCACGGACTTCGGGCGACCTAGCGGCAGTGCTGGGACTCGGCAGGTCGCCTCCGCCCTGACTCACTACTACTCTTTCGGTGAGCGGGACGAAGATCCACTTCTCGATGTTTCCGGCCCTTTGTTCGCGAGACGTCAAGCCGAGTTGGCGGGACTCAAGGCCAAGGGAGTGGTGCCTAGGAGAGCGCTTCGGATCGACGATATCGACCTCCAGGTTTCGCATCGAAAGGTCATCTTCAGGGCGGAAGGTCGGATGGAGCAGAATTTCGATCCTGGCCAACTGAAACCGGGGAACTTCGCAGGCAACGTGCGAGTGGCCGGCGAGTGGGACATCGAGTCTTCCAGGGTCGTCACTTCCGAGCTGCACATCATCCGGGAGTCGCTGCCCAGTGGTCTCTGGGGTCAATTGTTCCCACCGACGATGTTGACCTACGTTCAGCTCTCCAAGATGATTCGGGTCGGAGGAGACCCTGGAACCCAGAACGGCGGGAAAAAGCCCGTGCCCGGCCAGCCAACGCCTGGTTTCCTATTGCGCCATTCGATTTCCACGGAGCAGATCGCGGCCGGCAGGCGATCCGATCTGGGAACACCCACAGGTCGGAAGCCGGAATGGGCACGAGTTTACTTCAATGACGACAAACTCTTCTTCGCTTCAGGGTATTTTCACTCTGAGTTCGCTCGCCTGAATCCGGAAGTCCTGAATGGGTTCAAGC
>JAYVNB010000196.1:0-14007 GCA_043759365.1 Bacteriovoracaceae bacterium
GGATTCCTGTGATCCTTTCCAAGCAATCCGGTGTGCGCGAAGTGATGAGCCGGGCGCTTCAAGTCGATTTTTGGGACCACGAAAGGTTGGCGGACCAGATTCTAGCCGCGCTCCGTCTGCCCGAGCTTTCGAAACAGCTGGTCGACGAGGGGATGGAGCAAGTGAAGAACCTAAGCTGGGAAAAGTCCGCACAGAAAGTCATTCATTCCTACCGCCAGAAACTGGAGAGGACCGCGCATGGCCATTGATGTCTGTTTCTATTTCCAAGTTCATCAACCTTGGCGCCTGCGGGCCTACCGATTTCTTGAAGTTGGAAAAAGCATCCATTATTTCGATGAGGAAAAGAACGCGACCATTCTGAGGAAAGTGGCCAACAAATGTTATTTGCCCATGAACAACCTACTTTTGGACTTGATCCAGGAGTGCGGGAGTGGTTTCAAAGCATCGTTCTCAATTTCTGGGACCCTGATCCAACAGATGATCGAATACGCACCGGAAGTGATCCCTTCCTTCAAGCGGCTTTTCGATACGGGTCAGGTGGAGTTGCTTTCCGAGACTTCACATCACTCACTGGCAGCGCTCTACAGTCCGGACGAATTTCGAGAGCAGGTAGGGCTCCATCGAGAACTGTGCCGAGAACACCTCACCGAGCCCTCCAAAGTATTCAGGAACACCGAGCTCATTACATCCAACGCGATCGCCAAAATGGTTTCCGAGATGGGCTATGAGGCGATGCTGATGGAAGGGGCGGATCACGTTCTCAAGTGGCGTAGCCCACTCTTCACCTACTCTATGAAAGGTGCGCCTGGAGTCCGCGCATTACTCAAAAATTATCGCTTGAGCGATGACATTGCTTTCCGATTCTCGGACCGAGGTTGGGCTCAGTGGCCTCTGACGTCCGAAAAATACATGGACTGGCTGAAGCAGATCGAGCTTGAGAACCCCGTTTCCGAGCGTCATCAGCGTCCACTGGTTGGACTGTTCATGGATTATGAGACCTTCGGCGAACACCAGTGGGCTTCTACCGGGATTTTCGACTTCATCCGCGCACTTCCTGGGAAATGCCTGGAGTCGGGGTTTGTCAATTTCGTAACTCCCACCGAAGCTGCGCGCCGGCCGAATCACGAACCAGTGGGAGAGATCGACGCAGAGGCTCCGTTTTCTTGGGCTGATGTCGAGCGTGATCTTTCGGCTTGGCGGGGCAATCCGATCCAGGACGCTGCGCTCAGGGCAGTTTACCGTTTGGAGGGCGCGGTCAAAGCCAAAGGCAACGAGGAGTGGCTCGAAGTTTGGCGGAAACTTCTCACCAGTGATCATTTCTATTACATGTGCACTAAGTATTTCGCCGACGGGGATGTCCACAAATACTTCAATCCCTATGATTCGCCTTATGACGCCCACATCATCTTCATGAACGTCTTAGCCGACCTCGCGCGGCGAGTCGGGGCCATGGAGCGAGCGGTGGCATGAGTGAGTTCCGCGCCGATCCACTTTTCGGTTCGGTCAGCTTGATTTCCAGGGAGCGATCCGCCCGTCCCCATCGCCTTCGGATCCGCGAGCAAGTGGAGAGCGCAGGTCCTTGTCCACTTTGTCCGGGCAATGAAGGACTATGCCCTGCAGAAATTGCCCGGCGCGGGGGTGAAGGAAGTCGTTGGCAAACGCGAGCTTTCTCAAACCGTTATCCAGCGTTGAGTCTCGAAGTTGAACCCAGTTTTCGCTTCCTCGAGCAGTTGCTTCCTCAGGGCGAACCCGAACCCGGATTCGGAGCTCACGAAATCATTGCGGAGTCCCCCAGTCACTCTTTGCCGTTTTGGTCCATCGATCCCAAGGATGGCGCGATGACTTTGGATTTGGTGAGATCCCGGATAGCTGACCTCTACAAGGATCGGCGAATCGCCTATGTTCAGGTCTTCAAAAATCATCGGGCAGGATCTGGGAGTAGTGTCGAGCATCCGCACTTCCAGCTCCTGGGACTTCCTTTCGTTCCGGCACCCGTGGGCCGATGGTCAGCCAATCGTCCGTGCTCGGTATGCGCCCTTTTGAAGCAGGAAACAGGAACTCGAGAAGGTCCCAAAGACCGTTCGCCTCGGCTTTTGAGCGAGAGCCAGCGCTTTGTTGCGTATGCCGATTACGCTCCATCCACCAGTTATCAGTTCTCGATCTACCCAAAAAATCACGCCTCGTCGTTCCAAGAGGCGAGTGCGGCTGAGCTTGAGGACTTCGTCCAGCTCCTCTCACTCATCGTCAATCGCTTCGAGCGAATCTTGGGGGAGTTCGCCTTGAATTTGGTCTTGTACACAGCGCCAAACCCCGAGGCTTTCGCGGCAGAACAGAGGGCGATAGGGGAAGCGAGCCCCGCCCATCAGCCGGGAATGCACTGGTTTGTCCGAGTCCACCCGCGAATCGGTCACCCGGGTGGTTTCGAGCTCTCTACTTTGATCCCGATCGTCCAGGTGTCACCAGAAGATGCGGGCCAAGCCTTTCGTGAGAAGGGCATTTGAGGGAGAATTCTCCGACATGAGCGCATGGGATAGCAGACCGCCGGCCGAGATCCAGATGGGCAACGGGACGCTTCTCGCGACCTTCGATGCCCTGGGTGAGATTGAACAGCTTTTTGGACCGCACATCGATGCTTTGGGATGTCGAATCGGGGCCTTCCGCACAGCGGTCCTCCTGCCCGGCAACGGGCACGACCCCGCTCCCATGATCCCGTTGGTGGCAGAAAATTGGGAGACTCGAGTGCGACTTCTATCGGGGAGCCAAGTTCTCCAAGTTGAGTATCAGCACCGAAATTCTCCTCTCCGACTGATGCGGACACTGGGACTCCACCCCACGGACGCGGTCATTCTGGATTCCTGGGAAAGCCCGGAGCCGATCGGACTCGTTCACCAGTCGATCCCCTGGATGGGTAACGCCACTTCAGCGCACTGTTCCCTGTTTCATCCCACCCTGAACGGCATGGTCCATCATCGGGGCCGGCGCTGGCTCGGGATCCTTGCCCGTGGGGCGATCCAGTGGGTTCGAGTCGGCCACCTCTCGGACGACTCGAAACACCGCCTTTGGGACGGGGAGCGCATCCATGCTCCTGTAGGCCCTCCCGAAATCGGCTCCTATCCCAAGCCGGGAAACGTTCAATCGGGGTGGGATCAAGTGGTGCAAGGGCCCGCAACGTGGGGCGCTTTTGTCACTGCGCCCGACCGCAGGATTGAATTCATGATTATTTGCGGGGATAGCGAGCATCACTTGACCGAGCTCAAGCGTCAGGTCGAGCACGTGGAGACGGGACGTTACCTTCAGATGATCGACGGCATGTCCGCGCGACGGCATGCTCCGGCGTCAGAAATGCTCGACCGTATTTCCAATCCCAGGATTCGATCTCTTGCCGAGCGCTCGATTGACGTACTTCATGCGCTTCAGGACGGTCGAAGTGGCGCACTGATGGCAGCTGCGGAGGTAGACCCGCACTCCAAAGTTTCCGGTGGATACGGATTCAGTTGGCCTCGAGATGGTGCCTATCTTTCTGCTGCCCTGGGGGCATTTGGTTTCCGGGAAAGGGTCGAGCACTACTTCCGATTTCTTCAGGATACCCAGGACCCATCAGGAACTTGGTGGCAAAGGTATGCGGCCACCGGGCACGCCGGCCCCAGTTGGGGCCGAATTCAGATCGACGAACCGGCAACGGTGATCAGTGCTGCCTATGTTCATTACAGGCGCACCCAAGACTTGTTTTGGTTGGAGAAGATCTGGCCTTGCCTGGAGAAAGGTCTCGAATTTCTGCAGGAGTTCCATGGGCCTGAACATCCTCTCGGACTGCCCTCCCACGATCTCTGGGAAGAGCGGATGGGTATCCATGCGTATTCCCTCGGCGCGGTTGCATCTGCGTTCGGGTCGGCGGCCTACATGGCTGGCGAGCTCTCCCATACTCAGGCTCAGACCCGTTATCAGGAGTGGCAGAAGGCATTGACCGAAATGATTTCAGAGAAATTCATATCGGATCATGGCCCGATTCGAAGATCGTTGGTCACTGGGAGTTGGGACTACAAAGGACATTGGGACGAGACCCCGGATGTTTCCCTTCTCGGCTTGATCAGTCCTTTCGGGGTTTTCCATCGGAGGGATGTAGTCGCCACACGGATCGTCGATTCAGTCCGCAAGCACCTCTGGTCGCGTCCGGTTGGGGGCGTCCTCCGTTACACCCACGATTCCTATCGGGGTGGAAATCCCTGGGTTCTCACCACACTCTGGCTTGGAATGATCGAGCTTTCGCTGAAAAACTATTCCGAGGCGAAAGAGTGTCTCGACTGGGCCGTCAACAAAAGCACGGGATTGGGGATGCTAGCCGAGCAAATCCATAAGGAAAGTGGAAAGCCTTGCTGGGTCATCCCACTGGGGTGGTCACACGCGATGTTCCTGCTTTTCGTTCGAGAAGTCATTGATCGAAAGGCCGAAGCTGAGATTTGGGGCGCCGTAGGCTAAGTTCGAACCGGTAGCAGTGAGTGGATTTCTGTCTCGTTCAGACGCCTTCGAACCGAAGGAGTCGTTGGACTGTCTCTTGGACGCCGGCTTCGAGGCTGGTGAAGGGACGTGCGTAACCCTGGGCCTTCAGCTTCTCCATCCGGGCTTCCGTGAAATACTGATAACCAGCGCGAATGGGTTCAGGTGTGTCTATGAAATCGATTTGTTCCGGTTTTCCTAGAACCAGGAAGACCGCGCGCACCAGATCGAGGAACGTTCGAGCTCGGCCTGTTCCCAAGTTGTAGATTCCGCGGCGGATCCCACCTTTCCGCGCGAATTCCATCACGTCCACGAGGTCCGATACGGAAATGAAATCGCGCATCTGTTCGCCGTCTTTGAACCGGGAGTCGTGGCTGCGGAAAAGCTTCATTCGACCGGTCTTGCGGATTTGGTCGAAAGCATGGAGCACCGGACTCCACTGGCCGACCTTGTGGCGCTCTCCGAATCCGTAAACATTGAAAAATTTGAATCCCGCCCAGGCCGGAGGATGGTTGCCTTTCTTCTCCTCTTCGATCGCCCACACATCGAAAAGGCGCTTGGACTCCCCGTAAGGATTCAAGGTTTTGAGTTCTGCCATTCGGGATTCATCATCCTCGAACCCCAGTTCGCCCGCTCCGTAAGTGGCGGCGCTCGACGCATAGAGAAATGGGACTTGCTGGGCTGAACAAAAGTTCCACAAGGCCTTCGAGTAATCGACATTGACCCTTTGGAGAAATTCCCAGTTGCGTTCTGTCGTGGAAGACGAGGCGCCCATGTGGACCACTCCGCGAAATCGCGGCGCTTCACGAGTCAGCCAAGGCAAGAGCTCATCGCGGTCAAGGGTCTTGCCGAACTTGAGGCCTCGATGTTCCGGACGGATCGAAAAGTAGTCCAGGACGTCGACAGAAACGACCGGCACTCCCGCTTGGTTGCATCTTTCGATCATCCGGGCACCGATGAATCCCGCGGCTCCGGTCAGCAGCAATGGCGCATTCGAGTCGGAACTGGGTGGTTTTGAAAGAGTAGGGGTCATGAACGGTTTTTCTCCGGGTGCGAAACCTCAGGTCTGCAGCGAAAACGGCGTGAAGTTGGTCTCGCGGTCATAAAAGTCTTCTCTTTCGGCATTCTTGAGCCAGGATACGACCCGATAAGTCAGCGGAGTCATCATGGCTTCCCAGGGACACTTCAAGATGTAATTTGAAAACAAGACGCTGAACAGGACCTCGTTTGGCCATTCGCCGTAGAACGCGATCGGGTAGAAGAGCAAAGAGTCGAGCCCCTCCCCCACGAGTGTCGAGCCGATCGTGCGCAACCACAAGTGCCTTCCCTCGGTCCGGATCTTCAAACGGGCCAAAACGTAGGAGTTGGCGAAGGACCCCACCCAAAATGCCACGAGAGAAGCCAAGGCAATACGAGGGACCTGACCGAAGGTGGCTTCAAATGCCGCATGGTGGGGCCAACCGGGAGCTGCTGGGAGCCGAACGGTCAGCCAGCAGATGAATGAAGAAAAGATCAGGGCGGAAAATCCCGTCCAAACGACTCGGCGATCACGCGCATAGCCGTAAACTTCAGTGAGGACGTCCCCCAAAAGGTAACTCAGTGGAAAAAAGAAAATCGCCGCGGAAACCTTGAGGCCGCCAACTTCGCACACTTTTCCAGCCCCGATCAGGTTCGCGCAAAGCAGTAGGGTCACGAATGAGGCCATCACGAAGTCATAGTAGAGGTACGCGCGGAGTGGCTTCGAAGCGCTCACGTCTGCTTCTTAACCTCGAACTCGAGGATCGCATCGAAGGCGTCGGTCGCTTCTTCCGCGGAGAGGGGAGGGAGTAGCTGAAGCGCGTCTCGGACATACTCGGGTTGGCGCATGCCGACGAGTACGACTTGGATTCCAGGCAACGAGCGATACACCCGCAAGCTGGCTTGGGAGAGGGTCTGGTGGGAGCGCCTGATTTCAGGGCAAGTTTTTTCCAGGATTTCACGGATCCGATTGGATTCGATCGAGTGCCGGTGTTCGAGGAAACGGGTAAACGCGCCGAAAAGCGCATCGACACGAGCCGGGTGCTCTTCCGCCCAAGCCTTGGCCTCACCTCCCAAGCGCAAGAGGCGCGAATAGCTGTCCCTCAAGACGGGTTGGATCTGGTAGCGGAGGACTTGGCGCCAGAGGTCGAGCTCATTCACGCGGTCCAGATTGTCCCGGAGTAGGTGCGCCCAAGCAACGTTTTTGGCCGGGACCTGGTCTCGCGCTGGATACCGAGACTCGAGTTCCAGCGCAGGGATGAATGCGTTCTTCAGGTCCTCTTCGACATCGGTTTCCTTAGAAACCGAAAAATCGGCAAGTCGGATCATCCTTTCGCGGGTGAACGCGTTCAAGGGGCGGTTGACAAGCGTGCCTAAGCCGCGCGACGCTGCCAGCTCGCAGACGGACTTCCCCGTGTTGTTTGGCTCGAACTGGGCTCCAGGTTCGAAGAGATTCATCGGAAATTGAATCGCAGCAAAGCCTGGTCCGGCGAAATCAAGGATCGTCTCCAGGGATGTGTATTCCGGCGATTCCTTGGGGTCGACGAAAGTATTGGAGGAAATGCCGTACTTCTGGATCCTTCCCCGTCGGATTTCGGTCTCCAAGTATTCCAGTGCCGCTTTGATTCGACAGTAGTATTCGGCATGATCCCCGCCGGATTTAAGGAAGTACTCGGGATTATGGAGCAGGAGCAAATCGATCTGATCGATGGCCAATCGCGAAAGCGAACGTGTGATTTGGTCATCCAGGAACTCGGGAGAAATGCAGTGCCAGATACCGTCCCCGTACTTCACGATCTTCGGAAAAGCGTGACCTTCGCTTTCGCGGATCCGAGCCAATTCGAGGTTCTCGCCTTGAACGTAGCCGACCTTCGTCACGACCACGATTTCGTCACGAGTCCTTTCGCGGGTGTCGAACAGTTCGCGCAGAACTTGCCCGACCAACCGTTCGGAGGAGCCGTTGGTGTAGTTGGTGCTCGTGTCAATCAAGTTGCAGCCCGAACCCAGTGCCAGGCGAAGCGCCGCGCGATGGTTCGGATCTTCCTCCTCGACGCGGTAGCACCCGAAGCCCACTGGTGAGACAGTCCACCCCGTCCGGCCGAAAAGGAGGTTTTGAGAAGAAGAAGAAGGGGACAGGAGCTTCTCGAAAAATGAGGCCGTTCCAGCTTGCGTTGCGCCCATGGATGCCGACGGTATAGCATAACGCCCGGATGACGAAGCATGTTTCAGAAGTGAAGTGGGAAGCCTGGATGGACCACTGGCGGAGGGGAATCGCCTGTTTCAATCAAGGACAGTATTGGGAAGCGCATCATGGGTGGGAAAAGGATTGGAATCGGCTTCCGTCACCCGCTAAGGAAGAGGTTCAAGCGTTGATTTTGAGTTGTGGCGTATTCTATCATTTGCAAAAGGAGCATCCCGCTCCCGCTTTGGCACTTTGTCGCTTAGCTCAAGAGCGATGGAGGGAGGGGGCGCTTCGGGCTGCGAACGAGTTTGAATTCCAACCGCGCATTGACGTTCCTGGGCTTCGCGGCTTGATCGATCGGATCCGATCGGAACTCGCGGAGCCAGAAGTGGCTTGGGGCAGTGTTCCCGCTTCAGGATGGGTTGAAAAGTGGCAGGCGCAGGCCGAAGCTCTGCGTGCCACGTTGGTGGGGGAATGAGTTTTGGAAAAAATTGAATCAGGAGTCGATTTGTGCCGTATTTGAACTGGTCCGAAACCGGGATCTTGCCTGTCCAGAGCGCGCATCCGCGCTTGGGAACGCAACTCGAGTTGGCATTCAGCCCCGAGCAGGCGCTTCATCTCGTGGAGTCCCTCGTCCCGGTTTTCGCAAAGGCCGGAAGCGAGTTGCGCCTCGATCTTCCCGGCCGCTGGACGCTCTATTGGAAAATCAGGGAAGGGGACACTCGACTTCTCCTCGCTCACCCCGAGGCGGACGCTTGGGTGGGAACCGTGGCCCTCAATCCGGAGCAGGCGCCAGGTTTCTTGGTCAAGTTACGTAGCTTGTCGGTGGCGGGGGCCGAGTCGTTCCGCTTGGGGGACCTTCCCGGGGTTAACCGTCCGAGTAACCTGGAGCTGCTGCTGAAACCACGCTGAGGTGAGGTCTGCCGGTGGGCATCTTCGTCGACGAGTTCTTTTCATAGACCGCCGAGTAAATTTCTTGGAGGACCACCTTGAATGCCGCTGCCACCGGGATCGAGATGAGCATACCGATCAGTCCATAGTACTGCTGGCCCACTGCGACTGCGGCGAGGAGGAGTAAGGGATGCAGGTCCACGAGCTTGGCCACGATCACAGGGAAAATGAACACCATGTCCACGAGGTTGGCACCGATGTACACGAACACCACGGGCCAGAGCAGATGTGCCTGGGCGGGGTCCAGTCCAATCGCTAGAAGCCCAGGTGCCGCTCCGACGATCGGGCCGGCGTAGGGGACGATATTGGTGACCCCTGCGAGGATGCCGAGCACGATCGCGTAGGGTGCGCCGACGCACCACAGGCCGACCGTGGTCATGAGCCCCACGAGGAACGCTTCGATCAGTTTCGCACGAATATAGTCCGAAATCGCAGTCGCGATGTCGTGACTGATCATGTAGGCCGATTCGAAAAAACGGTTCGGGATCAACTGGAAGAACCGCTTGCGGATCGCTGGACCGTCATTGAGCAAGAAAAAGGTGAGGATAGGCGCGATGAAGAGGCAGCTGAGGAGCTCGCCCATGAGGTTCGCTCCATTGGTGGCGAACCATTGCCCCGTCTGGTGCCCGTAGGAGACTAGGGTGTCGGTGATCTTGATATTGGTCGGAAGCGAGTACTTCGTCCGGAGCGCGTCTTCGAAAGAATGGAGCCTGACCATGACCATGTCGAAATACTGGGGAGCTTTCACTTTGAACGAGTCCCACTCGCCCTCTCCGATCTGCAGTGCGACGATCCCGGCAGTCGCCGAAATCAAGCCAAGCACCGTGAAGAGGATCAAGATGGAAGCAGTCCGGGGGTACCCGCGCCGCTCCAGAGCCGTGACTAAGGGTGACATGAGGAGCGTGGTGACCAACGAGAGCATCGTAGGAGTGGAGAGGGAAGGGGTGACGAAGAACACTGCAGCCGTTCCCACGATGGCCGCGAGGACGAAGACGAGTTTCAGTAGATCGCGACGGATGTGGGGATCAGACGATATCTTCATGAACTTTTGCCAAGCTCCTCTGACGGGTCAGGAGCGACATCCGCTCGGTGGTTTCGACAAGCCGGCGACCGAGGACCGCCGAAAGGCTCAGCATGAGTTTCACGCCCATTTCCGGTTTTCGTTCGAGGATCTCCAACAAGTCAGGTTTGAAAAATCCGATCAGGACGGAGCGGTCGACCGAGGTCGCGTTGGCCGATCGAAGGTGGGAGGGATCGACTAGGGCCAATTCCCCGAAGAAGCTTCCTTCGTTCAGTAAGGTGACCAGGGTTTCGTTCATACCGGGCGACGGGCTCTGGGTGCGGATTGCCACGCGGCCCTTGACGATGAGGTACATGCCCAGGCCACGGTCGTTTTGGGCGAATATCGGTTCGTCGGGTTGATAGACCCGTTCGTAGACAAACGACGACAAGTAACGGAGTTCACGTTTGGTCAGGTTCTGGAACAAGACATTCTCGCGAAGAATATCGGTGAGTTCCGAACGTCCGGCCTTCTTTTTCCTAAAGAGATCGGTCCAAAGGAAGTGGGGGTGGGTTTCCATAAGTCAACAGTCCTCACACTGCGGATCGGTGGGGAGCCGTGCTAACTTGAAGCTCATGCGTAGGGTGCTGATTGTCGAGGATGTGGAGGCCATGCGGGAACTCCTGGTGGAGTTGCTGGATGGAATTCCGGGCGTGGAAGTTTCGGGAAAGGCTGGAACAGGACCCGAAGCGCGACTGGAGCTGGACCGTCGGCGTCCCGACCTTGTTCTTCTCGACGAGGTGTTGCCTGGGGAGTCGAGTTTAGACCTGCTCGGAGACATTCTCAGACGAAAGATTCCTGTCATTCTGGTGACTGGCATGAGCGGGGTGGGTCGACCGCTTCCACTGGGGGCCATCCTCAGACTGCGAAAACCGTCCTGGAATACGCTGGAAGCCGATCGCTTCCGGTTTGCAGAAGCGCTAAGAAAAGCTTGGGCAGAGATTCCTATTGCCCAAAGAGAGTGAAATTGTTAACCCTCCAGCACTCACTTTTCGAAAGGAACCGATTTACATGGCCGTGACCATTCGTCTTTCCCGCCAGGGCGCAAAGAAACAACCTCAGTACCTCGTCATCGCTGTCGATTCCGCCAAAAAGCGGGATGGTGAGTATCTTGAAAACCTCGGGCATTATTACCCGAAGGCTAAAGATGCGAAAGACAAGATCAAAGTGAATCTTGAAGCCGTGAATGCATGGCGCGCCAAAGGTGCCCAAGTCTCACAAACGGTTGGACAACTCCTCAAAACCCTTTCACAATAAGTTCCAAAGAGCGGCATTTTTTAAGAGTGTCGCTGGGGAACGCTGGGAGGCTGATGCGTCAGGCCTCCCTTGTGGAAGGAGAGCGCACGTGTCAAATCCCGCTTCTGGTAGGCCCCCCCTCGGGGAATTGTCTCGATTGATCGAAGCCATGGCGAAGATGCTTGTGGATCTTCCTGATCAAGTCGAAATCACCGAGATCATTGGAGAGAACACCACTGTGATCGAACTGAAGGTGGCCAAAGAGGACCTCGGCAAGATCATTGGCAAACAGGGCCGGACAGCACGGGCAGTCAGAACGGTTCTTAATGGCGCCTCCACCAAACTCCGCAAGCGCACTGTCCTCGAGATCGTCGAGTAATTCTCCCGAGACGCGACTCGAATTTCATTTCCTGACGCTTTTTCCGGAGGTTTTTCAGCCTCTTTTGGGTTCGAGCCTATTGGGGAAGGCCCAGTCCAAGGGATTGGTCAGGTATTCTTGCGTTCAAATTCGGGATTTTGCGACTGATCGGCATCGGACTGTTGACGACACCCCTTATGGGGGCGGCGAGGGAATGGTTCTGAAAGCCGATGTTCTCCACGATGCGTGGAAAAGCGTCGTCCCGGAGAAGTCTCCAGAGACCCTGACGCTTCTGATGTCCCCCCAAGGTAAACTTTTCGATCAACCCATGGCTCGGGAGTTAGCCACCGGTTATTCCCGAATTGTCATTTTGTGCGGTCACTACGAAGGGTTGGATGAGCGATTCATCGACCAATGCGTCGATCGAGAAGTTTCCATCGGAGACTATGTCCTGACGGGAGGCGAGTTGCCCGCGTTGGTGATTGCCGATACGGTGACTCGGCTCATACCTGGCGTGGTTGGAAATGAGCGATCCATCACTCAAGATAGTTTGGAGTCGGGCCTTTTGAAGTATCCCCAATACACGCGCCCTCGCGTCTGGCAGGGCCATGAGGTCCCGCCGGTACTTTTAGGCGGGAACCACCCAGCTATTGCGACTTGGCGAAGGACGCAAATGGAAGAGCGTACGGCTCGTAAGCGTCCCGACCTCTGGGAAAAGGTTCAAAAGCTTGATCCGAAAAGCTGACTTGCCGCCTCGACCAACCGGTGCTAATCAAGGAACCCTCGTGTCTGCACCGGTTTACATGGCTCTTTTGCACTATCCGATGAGGAATAGGAACGGGGAGCTCGTGACCACCGCGGTGACGAACATGGATATCCACGATATCTCGCGTTCGGCCCGTACGTACGGAATGAAGGGATATTTCATCCTCACTCCGCTCGAAATTCAGCACGAGTTGGTGGGCAAGATTGTCGGGCATTGGCGTGAGCCAAAGCAGAAGGTCTACCACCCGGATCGGTTTGAGGCTCTTTCACTGATTCGACTCGTCCGGGAGTTCGGCGAGATCAAAAGGGCCATTGCGGAGGAGTGTGGGGAGGAGCCAGAAGTGGTTCTGACCGACGCAAGTCCGCTTCCGGAAGCCATGAGTTATGCGGATTACCGCCGCGAAATCACGGATCCTGCACGAAAGCGCCCGACACTGCTGGTGTTCGGGACCGGGTGGGGAATTTCGGACGTTTTCTATCCCGAGGTACACCGGATACTAGCCCCGGTGTACGGGCCAGAAGGCGTGGGGGGGTATAATCACCTCTCTGTCCGGTCAGCTGTCGCGATCATTCTCGATCGGCTGCTCGGCAAATAACCGGCTTGGAATCCTGGGCTCCGCCCGGGAATTCAGGTGGCAATCGTGCTGGATGTCTTCAAGCGTTTCCCGGGCCGATCCGATCGGATGGGCCCAGTCCGGAGTTTCAAATGGCAAAAAAGAGAATTCACCCGAAAGTCTCCCGAAAAGGTTTCACGAAGCCCATGCGCGGCCTCGCTGACAAGGTCGCCCTTGTCGACAAAGGCACCGCCCGCACCGAAGCCCTTCCACAGTTCAAGGCCGGCGACACTGTCCGAGTGCACGTCCGCATTAAAGAAGGCGAAAAAGAGCGGATTCAGCCCTATGAAGGCCTCGTGATCGCCAAGGGCAACCACGGCGCCGGAAAGTCCTTCAACGTTCGCAAGATGTCGCACGGAGTGGGAGTCGAGAGGATCTTCCTGGAGACTTCGCCTAAAGTCGCGAAGCTGGAAGTGATTCAGGTGGGTAAGGTTCGCCGCGCGAAGCTTTACTACATCCGCGGCCTCGAAGGAAAAGCGGCCAAGATCGAGAAAGAGATCGAAACCCAGGCTTCCATGGCGGCTCGTGCATCGGCCAAAGCCGCTGCCAAGGCAGCCAAGGCTCCGAAGGCCTGATTTTGCCTCTCGCGACTCCCGATTCGAGTTGGGAGCGTAAGTTCGGTTATCCCGGTCTGCCCGTCGCAGGTGTCGACGAGGTGGGCCGGGGTTGCCTCGCAGGCCCCGTGGTGGCGGGTGCAGTTGTATTGGGATCACTCGATCCCCTTCCCGAGTGGATCCATGAAGTCAATGATAGTAAGCTCCTCAAGCCTGAAGTCCGCACGCGTCTCTCTCCACTCATCCAGAGCTGGGTACGGTGCTTCTCCATCGGCTTGGCTTCGGTCGAGGAAATCGACCGCATCAACATTCACTATGCCTCCCACTTGGCTATGCAGCGCGCGCTCGACGGTCTATCCGTCCTCCCTGCACACGTCTTGGTTGACGGCAAGTTTGTCCCGAAGTCCTTCAAAGTCCCCGCTACTGCTCTTGTAAAAGGGGATTCGAAATCACTTGCGATCGCTTGTGCCGCGATCCTCGCCAAGGTTTGGCGAGACTCGTTGATGGTGGAATTGGATCGTGAATACCCTGGGTACGGCTTCACCGCGCACAAGGGTTACTTCACGCCAGCTCATCGCCGGGCACTCACCTTGCTCGGAGTGTGCGGAATTCATCGGCGGACCTTCGCGCCGGTGGCGCAGCTTCTCAACTGAGGTTTGCACTAATTGCGGCAAAAATGCTGGAATGGATCGTGAAAAAACAGGGAGAATGCCCGTGGAGGGGCACTCTCCCTTTTAGCTTGTGGCGAGTGAGCCTCAATCGAGGTCCTCGCAGCG
>JAYVNB010000197.1:0-4660 GCA_043759365.1 Bacteriovoracaceae bacterium
GCATCACTCTCACTTATGGCTATGGGTATCAGGTCGACAAGACGGGCTCCACGCGCGTCATTCGCTTGAACAGCAGCGTCGGTCTCGGGATCGAGTTCACGAAGGGCATCAGTCTGGAGGCCTACTACAATCAGGTCGCGCAGTACTACGCGGGACTCCATTTGAAGTTCTAGACACTCCTAATCAGGGAGTGCTAAACCCCGAGGGATGCTCAAAAGAACCGCGCTCTTCGAGGAACACCAGAAGCTTGGCGGCCGTCTCATCGATTTCGGGGGGTGGGAGCTTCCCGTCCAGTATACCGGCGTCATGGACGAGCACTTGGCTTGCCGGAGCGCGATCGGCTTGTTCGATGTGAGTCACATGGGTGAATTCCATGTCTCGGGTGACGACGCGGAGGCTTACCTCAATTTCCTAGTGACCAACAACGTCGCGAAGATCGCTGACGGCCAGGCGCAGTATACGGCCCTTTGCAATGATCAGGGTGGAATCGTGGACGACCTGATCATCTACCGCAAATCCCGGACGAACTATCTCGTAGTCGTCAATGCGTCCAATACCGACAAGGACTTCGCCTGGATGACGAAAGTCCTGCTCGCTCATCGAACCCGGTTTCCCAAGACCGTGCTGAGCGATGAGAGCTCGAAGTACACTCAAATCGCGATTCAGGGACGTGAAGCAGTCCAGGTGCTCCAGACCTTGACCACGACCCCACTCACTCCGATCAAGACCTATTGGTTCAGTGAGGGGACCGTGTTGGGTTCAATCCCCGCCGTGCTAGCTCGCACAGGATATACCGGCGAAGATGGCTTCGAGGTCTATGTGCCTTGGGAAAAGGGGCCTGACGTTTGGAAAGCGCTGCTTGAGGCGGGTCGGAAGTACGGGATCAAGGCCTGCGGACTAGGCGCACGCGACACCCTTCGCCTTGAAATGAAATACCCCCTTTATGGCAATGAGCTCGGCGACGAGACCAGTCCACTCGAAACCGGCCTGGGCTGGGTGACCAAACTGGAAAAAGGTGATTTCGTCGGACGTGCTTCGATCCTCAGCGCCAAAGAAGCAGGACTGAAGAAGTGCCTTGTGGGATTGAAACTTCTCGAGCGCGGAATTCCCCGTCATGGATACAGTGTTCACTCCTTGGATGGCTCATCCCTGATCGGCGTCATCACGAGCGGGACGCAGTCGCCTTCGACTCGGATGGCGATCGGTGTCGCCTCGCTCGATCCAGCCTTCGCCGCGGTCGGAACGAAGATCTCTGTCGACATCCGGGGAACGAAGATCCCGGCCGAGATCGTCGCGACCCCCTTTTACAAACGACCCTACTGAACGATTTCACTGAACCACCCTTGGTTCCACCCAGGAGACCCCCATGCGATTCCCAACCGACCTCAAATACACCCAGGACCATGAATGGGCGAAGCTTGACGGCAAGACCCTGACCGTAGGGATCACCGATCACGCGCAGGGAGCCCTGGGAGACGTCGTTTTCGTCGACCTCCCCAAAGCCGGACGCGAGCTGAAAAAAGGAGAAACCTTTGGCGTCGTTGAAAGCATCAAGGCCGTCTCCGACCTCTACTCCCCCGTCAGCGGCAAAGTTGTCGAGTCTAACTCCGCCCTGCCAGACGACCCGGCTCTAGTGAATCGCGAGCCTCATGGGGCTTGGATGATCAAGATCGAGGTGTCTAACCCGTCCGAGCTTTCCGACCTCATGGACTATCAAGCCTATTCCAAGTTCGTTGAAAGCCTGAAGTAAGCACGATGCACGAGCAAAAGGGACCGGTTGTTGAGTCGCTTCTCGACCTCATCGGCAATACCCCGTTGGTCCGTATCCGCTCCTTGGATACGGGGCCGTGCGAACTCTACGTCAAACTGGAGAATCATAATCCCGGGGGTTCCATCAAGGATCGGATGGCGTTGACGATGATCGAGGCCGCCGAGAAGGACGGCTTGATCAAGCCCGGTGGAACAATCGTCGAAGCGACCGCAGGCAATACGGGTCTAGGATTGGCTTTGGTTGCGTCCCAGAAGGGGTACAAGCTTGTCCTGGTCATCCCAGACAAGATGAGCCAGGAAAAGATTTTCCACCTGCGCGCCATGGGTGCCCAAGTCGTCCTTACCCGATCCGACGTATCGAAGGGCCATCCGGAGTACTACATGGACCTCGCACGTACGATCGCCGCCCAGCGGGGTGCCTATTACGTCAATCAGTTCGAGAATCCGGCAAATCCCTTGGCCCATGAACTTACAACAGGTCCCGAGATTTGGGAGCAAATGGACCACCGCTTGGATGCGGTGGTGAGTGGAGTCGGATCCGGCGGAACCCTGACAGGTCTCTCCCACTATTTTGAGAAGGTCGCTCCCCATGTCGACATGGTGCTCGCCGACCCGACAGGATCCGTGCTCGCTGACCTCGTAAAAACCGGCAAACCCGGAACTCCCGGTCCCTTCCTCGTCGAAGGAATCGGGGGGAGCTTTCTCCCTCCGGTGGGTGACTTGTCTCGAGTCAAGCACGCTTATTTGGTTTCAGACGCAGAGAGTTTTTCGACTGCGCGCGAACTCCTCCAAAGGGAGGGCATCCTCTGCGGATCCTCCGCGGGAACTTTGGTCGCCGCTGCCCTGAAGTATTGCAAAGAACAAAAGAAGCCCAAGCGCGTAGTGACCTTCATCTGCGACAGCGGCAACAAATACCTCTCCAAGATGTTCAACGACTACTGGATGATCGATCAGGGCTTCGTCCAACGCGAAACGTATGGCGACCTCAGGGACTTGGTGTTTCGCAGGCACTGGGAAGGCGCTACTGTCACGATCGGTCCCGATGAGACTTTGAACGCCGCTTATCGACGCATGAAGCTCTACGACATTTCTCAGCTCCCTGTCTTGGAAGGAGGCAGGGTCGTGGGAATCCTCGACGAGTCCGACCTTTTAATGGCGGCAACCATGGGTCCGGCCACGTTCAATTCCTCCGTCCGATCGGCGATGACGAAAGAAGTGCAAACGGTGTGCGTGTCGGAGAGCTTCGACACCCTCCTCCCAATCTTCAAACAGGGCAGAGTGGCGGTCGTGGTCGACGGCGAGAAGTTCATGGGATTGATCACCCAAATTGATTTGATCCATTTCATGCGTTCTCGGGTCGGCACCCACTAACTCATCGGACGCATCGGACCCACCAAAGACCGGGTACTGACCGGCTTAGGCCTGATTTCAGGGGGGTTATCCGAGAGCTGAAATGCCTCGCCTTTCGCAACGCATTGCAATATAAACGGCGGGCATCCAAAGCCTTTATGAGCCTTGCTAAGCAGGAGTTGTGTATGAAGTTGAACCGGTTGATGTTGGTGATTCTGATGACCTCCTTCTCCTCGCTCGCTTCGGCAGCGGAATCGGAAGTCTTAGCCTTTCGTTTCGATTGCCAGGCGGACTCGCATAGTCAAAACCAGGCCAAGGTCCTGATCGATGTGCGCTACCGGGGTGTGCCCCGAGGCGGCAGCTCGACCCAGGCCTACTCGCAAATCTACGGTCTGTCCTTGGTCTCCTACACGGCGGATGGTCACGCAGGTCCGACCACAAGCGAGACCGATGTCATCATCACCCTGAAATCAAGAGCGCCAACATTACTTTCAGTAACTGGAACAACTCTCCAATCCGCATCGTGACTTCAGACAACATGGTTTACCGGGGAGTCTGCAAGGTCTCGACCCCACCTGCCGCTTCTGAAGAATAAGCCTTCAGCTCTCGTAGGCGTCTAAAGGTGGACAGGAACAGATCAAGTTCCTCTCTCCGTAAACGTTGTCGATTCGACCGACGGAGGGCCAGAACTTCGAGTCCTTCACCCAAGGAGCCGGAAACACGGCGCGCTCCCTGCTGTAGGGACGGTTCCACTCGTTCCTGGTCGCCTGCTCCACTGTGTGGGGAGCGTTCTTGAGGAGGTTGCCGACCCGTTCGGCTGTCCCGTTTTCAATCTCAGTGATCTCGCCGCGGATCGAGATCATCGCTTCGCAAAAGCGATCGATCTCCGCCTTGGACTCGCTCTCCGTCGGCTCAATCATCATCGTTCCCGGCACCGGGAACGAAACCGTCGGGGCGTGGAATCCATAATCCATCAGCCTCTTGGCGACGTCCTCGACTTCCACGCCGCTGGTCGCCTTGAGGGGGCGGAGGTCGATGATGCACTCGTGCGCCACCCGACCGTTCTTTCCCTTGTAGAGGACCGGATAGTGGGACTCCAGGCGATGGGCGATATAATTGGCATTGAGGATCGCCACTTGGGTCGCACGCGTCAAGCCCTCGGCTCCCATCAATCGGATGTAGACGTAGGGAATTGCCAGGATGCTCGCACTCCCCCAAGGAGCGGCCGATATCGCACCAATTGCGTTTTCGCCTCCGCATTTCACCACGGGGTGCCCCGGAAGATAGGGCGCTAGGTGCGACTTCACGCCGATCGGACCCATGCCGGGTCCGCCGCCGCCGTGAGGAATGCAAAAGGTTTTATGAAGGTTCAAGTGGCAGACGTCGGGACCGAAGTCCCCGGGACGACAAAGGCCGACCTGAGCATTCATGTTGGCGCCGTCCATGTAAACCTGGCCGCCGTGCTGGTGGACGATTTCACAGACTTCCCGGATCGACTCCTCAAAAACTCCGTGAGTCGAGGGATAAGTGACCATCAGTG
>JAYVNB010000198.1:0-13966 GCA_043759365.1 Bacteriovoracaceae bacterium
TTCTTGGGCGAACCGAAGACGAGGGACCCTGCTTTCAGAACTCCCGCCAACTCGATCATCCTCTTGAGGTGCGCTTTAGCGACCGCGGCGACGGACGCGTCGTCGGAGAACACGAGTAGCTCAGGACGTCCAAAGAGGAGGGATTGAAGTGCGACAATCGAAAGGCCTTGCCCGCTCCATCGTTCGCGGTACCGAGTGAGGTCTGAGATGGAGGCCATTAACGGCTCTTGCCAGACCTTGGTCGGTGCGACTTCGACGCCTGAGAAGCCGGCTCCGATCAGGATCGCCGCAACCTGCGCATCCTGGGCCGGATCCCAGGCCAGGTTTGAGAACGCCAATTTCACGGGTGCGCCCTGCCGGCCCTGAACTCAGTCGCGAACCGAACGAGAGAAGCCCGAACTTCCGCACCGTCGTAAAGGAAGGGCCCCGACTTGCCCCATGCCCACGCGTGGCTCGATTCGAATCGGTAGAGTGGATGTGGAGGAGGGGGTGAAGGCTGAGTGAGCGGCCTACCGATCAGCAACTCGGCGACTTCGGCGAGGCGGAGGGGTTCCGTAGCCAGATGGAGGAGCGCCAGGCCGAGCTTTTGCGCACGCTTGAGGTCGCGCGACAGCTGCGACAGGTCGTAAAATTGGTACACTGCCTCAGGATCCAGCTTCGAGACGTCGTTCCCGCTGAGCAGGTCGAAAATCGCGTTCTTTTTCAAGCCTCGCCCAAACAGGCCGGGCAGGCGAAGGATCGAAGTTGCGGCGGCAAAGTGATCACGGCAGAAGGCCTCCAACTGGTGACGGTGTAGGCCATAAGGGTGGAGGCCGTCGATGTCCAAAGGGGTGTGTTCTTGGACGTCCACGGGTCGCTTGAACACATCGATGGTCGAGATGAGGACGAAGCGGTCCGCTCGGACTGCACCCAGACACCGCTGGAGGCGGACGAGGTTCGCACGATCGGTCGCCGGGTCCTGGTTGGCGCGCCACTTCTCGGCAGGAGCGCCGGAGCAGACGAGCAGCGAAAATTGCTTACCGGCGATCTCCTCGATGTTCGACGAATTGTAGAATTCGTCGAAAGGAAGCTGATGGCGCAGGTTTCCGCCGACGAATCCGGTATGGCCGATGAGCGCGCGGGTCATGTCGCAGGCTCATCGCTCAACGGGAGGTGTCCACCACGTTGAGCCGTGACTTGCCGCCGTGGTCAAATACGGACGAGGTCTGCTCTTCGACCACGATGTAGTGGGGTCGGTCCTTCGTTTCGAGGAGCACTCGGCTGAGATACTCGCAAAGTGTCGCTAGAACAAGGCTCGTGGTGAAGTAGGCCAGCGAGTTCTGGAAGGAGAGGGTAAGCCAGCCCTCGGCTACCCGCTGCTTGAAGAGGCCGATCCCGACGACGTAAACGATGTACAGGAGGTTGAATCCGCTCGTTGCGAGCCCTAGGAGGCTCACCCAGCGGAGAGGCCGGGTGGAGTTCGAGATGATGAGGTCGATCGCCAGGTTCGTTGAGGAGAGGTAGCCCCCATGCCGGCGGTACGGTACCGTGGGAGCGTAGTCGTGGAGGGTACAGGGCAGCCCCAGGGTCGTCGCGAACGCCCGAACCGATCGAAAACGGTCCTTGATCTGGTTGATAGAATTGACCGCCGTACGGCTGAGTCCCATCAAATACGTTGTGTCCGCTACTAAATTGAAATCGAGCCACGAGTTGCAGAAACGGAAGAACAACCTGCGCGCCGCCCTGCGGGCTCCGGACTCGTTGGCGGGTTGGCGCCCCAGAACGATGCCCCCGTGACGGAGGACCTCATGGACGATGGACGGGACCTCGCTGGGCGGGTCGATCCCGGGGAGCGTGACGCAGACGCAGTCACCAATGGCGGCCTCGAACCCCGCGGTGACTGCGAGGTCGATGACGGGGCTACGCGAAAGGCGTAGGTAGCGGACGCAGTCTACGCTGTGCAGGAGCTCCTTCAATAGGACTGCGTCCTGACCGGCTGCCGAACTGTCCATCACCAAAATTTCGAAATGTTGATAGCGTGCCTTAAGGACTTCGTGCAAGGCGCGGATATGTCCGATCAGCGCGCTGGTCGCTCCCTGCGCGGGTACGATCACCGAGACGAAAAGATCGGCAGCTTTTTCTTGCGGAAACCTCATCCCAGGGGGCGCTCCTTGCGTAACGCGGCCACGACTTCATACATGTTATCGATCTTGCCGCCGAGCACGCAAGTCAGATTGCGGAGACCGTGGTTGGCTTTGAAAAGGATGGGTCTGCCGTCGTTATGTTCGTTCCTAGGTAGAATCGTTTTGATCTCCCATAAGGATTTAATATACTTGGTCAATTTAATACTCGGCATGTACCGGGCCGAATCCAATAGCATCTCAGTGAACCTGCTGCGACTTTGATTCGCCAGTTCTTCCGTCAAAAGTCCGGCGAGCTCCGGACTTTCGGAGTCCGTCCAGGAGAAGTGAGGGGTGTAGCGGACGTGGCTGAGGGAGTGAGCCCTTCCCGCGGGGTAGGGCATCATGGAAAAGAACGGTCCACACATCAGGGTGACCCCGTCCAAACCTAGCGTCGTCGGCGCCTCCACGAGTGGCATCTCCGCCAACTCGTATTTCATGGGGATCAGAGGGTGCCCGGAGCGCGATAGAAGTCCGTTTATCTGCGCGTAGGCACAGACGAGCGCCTCCGAGCACCCGACCGACTCGACGGTCTCGGTGCCGGGGGATCCGATTTCGACACGCTCTACTTTGCCTGCGCCGAGGATCCGGGTCGCGAATGTCCCAGTGCGAACGACGACACCGTACTCGTCGAGCTGGCGGCGTGCCCATTCTCGGAGGATCGTCGCGTCGAACGCGCATTCCTCGACTTCGTAGACGGTCTCGACAAGATTGCGGTCGAACCAAGCCCGTACGGCCTTGGACGCGGGAATCAATGGGGCGTCGATGCGTTGGCAAAAAGTCTCGAACTGGCGCGCGGAAACGTGGGACCTCACCTTGGCGATCGCGTAATACTTCTTGAACCTCTGATCGACTGCGAAACTGAAGTCCTCGATGAAGCGTCGGTAGTTGGCTCTGGATCTTGACGCCGTAGTGAAGCTCCTGGGGTAGTGGTAGCCCCCATGGACTCTCGCCTGGTTGTTCAAAGACGCTCGTGCCATCAATTCAGGCTCGCGTTCCAGGAGAAGGACGCGCTTGCCCTCCTTCCGGAGCTCGAGAGCGAGGCAGGTCCCGAAGAATCCGCCACCGACGACCACCGAATCGAACGAATTCACCATTGCAGCTTCCGTTTCCAAGAAGGGAACGCTTTCGCCCAGAGCGGTCGGGCCGGCGGGAAGAAGACTCTGCGGTAGGTCACGGAGTGTCGGAAGGGGGTCGGCGTCGAGAAGGGGTTGATCGCATTGAACTCCAAACCCACTTTTTTTCCTCGTGGGATGATCGGGAAACTCTGTTCGCGGCGGTTTGGGTCGAGGGTGACGGCATCTGACTCAGCTGCTCCTGAGAGTGTGACGAGGTATCGGGTCATCCTTTTGAGCATCGGCAACCTGACTGGGTTTTCGGGCTCGTAGTGCGCGGTCACAATCATCAAGTCGGCGCCCTGTGCCTCGAGCAGATCGCCGTCGAGGGTGGTCTCCTCGGTTACCCGTGGACCCTCGGAGCCGGGGGGACGCCTCGCCCAGAAGACGGAGTGGGGCGAGATGATCCGGGGCTCATATGCGGCGATCAAGGTCTCGTAAATCGACCAGCTCGTGTCTTGGACCCAGTCCTCATAGGGGAAGAACTTTCGGTCCATCGTCTGAACGTACACTGCGCGAGTCGCGCGGAACCGGCTCGCGTACTCGTCGCGAGCCGGTTCCCCCAGTGCGTGGATGACGTAGTCAGTGGCAGGATTCAGGCATCCCAGGCGGGATTCCAGGAGGCCGGAGTACGTCGACCAGAGCAGATCATTTCGTCCGGGAGACGCACAAAATTTTCCAGCGAAAAGGGGCTTTACGTCTCGGAGGAAGCGGTTCCAGTCTTGGGAGTACACGAAGTCCCGGCGGCTTAAACGGTCCAGCTGTAAGTTCAGAGTTTGCAGCGGCCAGTCGACTGTTGGGCAAGTGATGTACATCGCCAGCGCGATCGCGAGCTCGACCCGAAGGCAGATGGCCAGCCAACGGAATGTCGGATGGAAGACGTACGCCCGGTCAGAAAGTGGCCGCCAGAACCCCGCGGCCACGATGATCCAGCCCATGAGGATGGAGCGACCTGCGATTTCGAGGTAGTCCGGGTTGGAAATCCCGAAATAGGAAGCGGTGGAAATGAGTCCGTACACGGTACTTACAGCCAGGGTCCGTGCCCATGCCCGCTTCGCAGCCAAGTCAACGACCAGGAATTTGGAGAGGAGCAAGAAAGCGATCACGGGGAGGAAGAGTCCGATCCAGACGCCGAGCACTCCGCCGGAGTCGTTGAAGAACAGGTCGCGGACGGACGAAACAAATCGGTTGGGTGGAGCGCCGAAATACCAAAACTGGTCCCCCGGCACGCTCAGTAAGTTGAAGCTCAGAATGGAGAGCGCTGCGGACACGGATCCCCGAGTGAGCAGAAGGAGGAAAGTCGACAATCCGATGCCGATCCCCCCCACGATGCGGGAAAGCCGCTTCGCTTTGAACGATGCAGTTTCGCCGGGAGTCAGCGCGAGGACGCCGGCGACGGCGATCGCTGCGGCCAAACCTTGCTCGGTTCCGCAGAGGATCGCAACCGCACAGAGCACCCCAATGATCGCTGCGCGTCGGTTGGAGATCGGTCGGTCTAGGAGCAGAGTGATGACGAGCACGGGGACGGCCGATCGGACTGCCAGAAGCGAGCCATAGCCTTGGCTGAGAGGCACACGCTCGAGGTTAGAAAAGCCCTGGTACAGGAATAGCGCCAGCGCGCTGAGGCGAAGCCTCCAATGATCGAATGCCCGCCAGACGAAAGTCACGGAAGTGATCGCGAACAATCCCAAGGAAACGAACTGCCGACTCGCCTCTGCGCCGAACACTCCGCCCCTCGTGAGCGAGAAGAGCGGGAAGTGGAGGTAGGGGACCAAGATGCCGTGGAAGAACTGGAAGTCCTTTCCCGGAACTTGGCCGAGCGCGATCCTTCGTAGCGGATTGAGGACCTGGAAGTTCCCGTCAGTGGGGTAGCCTCTGAAATCGAGGACCCTTTCGAACGCGACGCTCACCGATACCGAGAGCCAGTAGGCGCAAAAACAAGCCGAAGCTCCGAGCAAAGCGATCCAGCTCAGTTCCGCGATTTTTTTTCGAGTGACCTGCATGCTCAATAAACTGTAACCGTCTCCCAAGAGAAATCCATCAATTCGGGCCGACTGCGATACGATGGGACTCCATGTCTAGTGGCTCCTTCTGCGAATTGATCTGGTGCCTGGTTGTGATGACCGCGCTCATCGGATGGGGAGTGTTCGTTGAGCTCGTGTTCAATGGAAGACGGCGAGAATTTGACGTTGGACTCCTAGGTCTCTTCGGCGCTTCGTGGACCTTGGCGTTCTTCGGAGCGTGGATGGCGGTGATAGGGGGGCCATTGGTGCATCCATTGGCGGCGTGGTTGATCCTCGGCGTGGGCGGATTCTTCCTGAGATACGCGAAGATTCCCTACTTCCGGGAAAGGCCACCTCTTGTGCGCGCGCTCGTCGCCCTAGTGCTGGCCTCGGTGGCCTTGCAAGTCCTCTCGGCCGCCGCGCACCCCATTTTCAATGCTTTTGACGACGCTTTAGCCTACCTGCCCCACGCGAAGATGATCCTGACCCTTGGGGAGGCCGTGGATCCATTCAGCCTACGGCGTGCTTCCTCGTTCGGGGGTCAGGCACTGCTGGACGCGTTCATGCTTCTCGGGTTGGAGCCGAGGCAAGCGGGGTTGCTCGAAAGCGGTGTTTTCCTGCCGCTCCTGATGCTCCTGCTTTGGAATTGGTCCCCCCGTCGGGGGGGAATAGCCCAAGGGAAACGCCCTTTCTGTCGGGGAGTCGTATTTTGGCCCGCAGTCATGTTTCTGGTTGCCTGGCACGAATACCCGAGGATCAATCTCGCTTCTCAGCTGACGGGAGCCTATTTCTTCGTCGGCCTGATCCGGGTGGTCGATCGCCCTGAAGCGAGCTCCGGCTCTGCGCTGATGAGAGGTCTGGTCCTTGCCGCTCTCTCCACTCTTCGCGCTCCGTTTCTGGTTTTCGGGATCACCTACGTCTTCCTGCATGCGGCTATCGATCGGAGCGCCGGATGCGGCAGGATCGTTCACCGGCTAGCATCCATCCTTTGGGCTCTCCTCCTGCTTGCGCCGTGGAGCTGGCTCCTTTTGCGGTCGTCCGGCACACCGTTCTACCCGTTTGTCGTCGGCAACGGGGTAGGGTTCGCCGAGTCGGCGCAATGGTTGGACCCGTCCAGCGGCCCGATCGAGCATTTCTTCAGGAACCTCTGGCACTCAGGGGTCTTGCTTGCGTTTCCAATCGCATTGGCTTGGTGGTTTCGGCGCAGAATTCCGGAATGGGCCTCGGTCGGCGCGGCACTTGGCACGGCCTGCGCGGCCGTTGTCATCATTTCACTCCGTCTTCCCGACTTTCCGGTTTCGGAGAACTTCCGTTACTACCACCCGTTCCTCTTGGGCTCCGCACTCGCGTTCCTCCGGTGTTTCACAGAAAATGAGATGATCGGCCGATTGTGGTCCAGTCGAAGGAGGTTTGCTACGCTGCTGCTGATTGGAGGATTGGCGTGGAGCTTGGAGCTAATCGGTTTCTTCCCATTCCCTGCCATCGGCGCAGCGATCGAAGATATGTCTGCTGGGAGATCGGAAAGCCCGAAGATCTTGGCAGCCGAGGCAGGTCTCCGGGATCGTGCAGCCTCCGCTTACCGAGTTGCTCAAGCCGCAGTTCCTCCCGGCGAGCCCCTGCTCTCGGCGACCGATCAGCCTTTCCTGTTCGATTACACCCGCAACCCCGTGCGTCACCTGGACATCCCTGGCGCCGCCGCACCCGGGGGAGTCCGGTTGGAGTTTCGCGACGAAGTGCCGACGGAGCGACAGCTGCTCGCCTTGGGGATCCGTTATCTCATCTTCACTGACCCGAAACGCTCTCAGAGCCTCTATTCCAGGAATAAATGGACCTATGGCTCAGGCAAGTTCCCGAAGGACTTCCACAAGGCCTGGCTTCCTCATTTCTCGGATTTCATTCACTATCTCGAAAAGAAGGAAGGAAGCCCACAAGTGATCGCTCAAACAGAGAATCTGTACGTGGTGGATCTTAAGAAATGAAGGCCTACTTGCCGTCCAATCCGGGTTGGGACCTACCGGAGTGCGAATTCGAGTGCTTCTTTGAGAAACGTTCCCGAATCTGTGTCGTCATTCCTGTGCTGAATGAGGGAGAGAGGTTCCTCGCCCAAATGCTGGAGATGAAGCCATTGTTGGAAAAGTACGACACCTTGATCTGCGACGGGGGGAGCTCTGACGGATCGACCTCTCCCGAGCGAGTGCGCGCGCTCGGGGCCCGCGCCGTGCTTTTCAAGAAGGGGGCGGGTAAACTGAGCTCACAGCTTCGGCTCGCCTATGCTTTCGCGATGGAGGAGGGATACGACGGAGTCATCACGATCGACGGCAACAACAAGGACGGTGTTGCAGCGATCCCTGAGTTCGCGAAGCTGCTCCAAGATGGGTATGATGGTGTCTTCGGCTCCCGCTTCATCCCGGGAGGGGTTGCGATCAACACCCCTGGATCGCGGAAGTGGGCGATCCGGCTGATCCATGCGCCAGTGATGAGCCTCGCTTCGAGGAAATGGTTGACCGACACCACGAACGGATTCCGTGCCTACGGGCGCCGTTTACTGTTGGATCCCCGGGTGCAGCCGTTCCGGGGGATATTTAGCGTCTACAACCTGCCGTACTACCTCACGGCCCGAGCGTGTCGCCTCGGCTTCAAGGTGACCGAGGCGCCCGTTCTCCGCAGGTATCCGGCCGACGGTACAGTACCGACCAAGATTGGCGGGGTCCGCGGGAAGGTCGGGATCATCCGTGAGCTCCTGGGTGTCCTGTTCGGTGCCTATGACCCCTGAATGCACTGGAACCGCATCCCTCGGTTCGTCCTCCCCCAGTGGGACCTGGGTCATGATTCGTTTCGTCCTGTTCTTCATGGCTGCCGCGGGAGCCCTTTTCATACTATTGGGGCCGGCACTCCGCGGGTCGAGTCTCCCGATCGACGACGACTCCCTGATCAATATCCCCCAGCTTGCGCTTCCGTTTGGGGCGAAGCTTCTCCATCAACTGTTCACGCCAGGCAATCATGTCGATTTTTACCCGATTCGGGATCTGACGTACTGGATCGACATCCATGTGTTTGGTGCCGATACGACAGGCTCCGAACAAGTGGTCTACCGAATCCACAACCTTCTGCTCCTCGCCCTGAGCGGGGCATCGTTGTATTCGATGCTCAACTCCTTGGGCGCGTGGAAAATCGCGCCTTGGGCATCCACGTTTTGGGTTTTTCATCCCGTCCATGTTGAAAGTGTGATCTGGGCGTCAGCTCGAAAAGATCTCCTGTCGCTGATGTTTGGTCTCTTGTCCGCGTGGGCTTTCATAGAGTGGGCGAAATCAAAAAGGACGACGATCTTGGCCCTCGCCTACATCGCTTTTGTGGGGAGCCTCCTTTCGAAGACATCACTCTCGTTGCTACCCGCTGCGGGAATGGTCTGGGCGGTTTTTTCCGGAAGGATTCGTGAGAGACACACGCAGCTCTGTCTGTTCGTTTTCATCCTCACGGGGTTGTGCGCGTCAGCCCTGCAAGGGTGGGTCTACTCGGTCGTGAATGACATGCGACTCTACTATCCAATGGGCTACCGCATTCAGTCGAGCGCAGCTGCGTTGGCCCGAATGGCGGGAGGCTGGCTGAATCCAAGCTTGAATGTTCTCGATCTTGAGAATTGGGGAGAGTGGCGGAGCCTACATTCAACATGGATCTTTTTGGGTTTTCTGCTCTGGGGAGTGGCATTTTTGGGATGCCTCTGGGCTTTCGTTCGAAAAAGCATTCGTGGGACAGTGGTGGGAGTCGGTTTTTGGATGGGGTATTTGCCCATTTCCGCACTCGTTTTTCCGCACCGAAATTTCTATTCGGTTCGCTATTTTGAGGCATGTGGTTTGATGCTGCTCATCGGATTGTCCCTCGAGATTGAGGTGCGATGCACATCGATAGCATCGCGGTTTCGCCGGACCGCCCAGTTCATGGGTGCCGCGATCATCCTTTGCGCCGCCGTCGGGACCTTGCATGAAGCTGGAATTTGGGAGAGCCCACTGACCGTATTGGAAAAGTCGCTGGCCGGAACGCCTTCCAACGTATCTCTTCGCTACTTCAAATGGGTGGAGCTGACCAATATCGGCCGTTGGGGTCGACTTGAAGCTTCTGAGCGCTATGAGCTGAGTCAACTCGACGAAGATCTTCGGCAGGCTTGCATGACGAAGAGAGAGGTGAGTGGCTCCGGAGATCTTTGTTGGGATTATTGGAACCACGCGATTCAAAGTGGAGAGATGAAGATGCTCTCCCAGGCACTTGTTCAACACTTGGCACTCCTCAGTCCCTCCTCGCGGGAGCGTTGGTATGCCCGTTTCGCATTCATCAGCGCGCGAAGGGGCAAATCAGGGATCAGTCCATCGAACGCAGAGGCCTGGCTTGCCTCCAACCCGACTTGGGCCACTCCCGAGCTACGCGTCGAACGGTGGCAGGCACTCTGTGCCGGAGGACATCGAACCGAGGCCAAGTTGTACCTGAAGTCCATTCTAGAGAATGGGCTTCTTCGCAAGACTGACCTGATGACCGGAACTGAGGAGAGTCGCTGGATGCATGTAGCGTTGAATGGCGGTGGGCAGGCTGAGGCGTGCGCTTTCCCGCTGCGTTGAGCTGATCGTCGCCCAGGCAAAACTCGATGGCCAAGACGCGAAAAGTCCCAGAGAAGCAGAACTTCTCTGGGACTTTTTGTGTTGAACCAACTTAGGCGAGGGCGATCAGATGCCGTTCGAAACGTTGGCCAAAGCCTTGTTGTTGTCGATGGTCCATTGATCGGCGACGGAAGTATTTGCCACCGAACCCACGCCCTGGATCAAGAAAGTGCTCTGAGTGATCGCGGATGAACCGAGTGCGCCTTGGTCTGTGAGGGCAGTCGCAGCGTACACTTTAGCAGTTGCCCAAAACGAGCTGACACCGGAACCTGCGAGTGGAGTGGTTCCGAGCGGCCCTCCGGCGCCGTTGTAACGAAAGTTCAAGCAGCTTTGGCCACCGGCAGAACCGCAGACGGAGCCTCCCACTGCGCTGAGGTCTGAGAAGCCCACCGTGTAATAGCGCTTACCACCGGTTGCGACGTCGAAGCCGATTTCCTTCAGTGCGGAGGAGTAGGTGCCGGATTCGGCGTAGAAGCTTTGCTCAGCAGTGAATGCGGAAGCCAAAAGGATTTTCGCCTCACTCTGACGAGCGCGAGCTTGGTACTTCTGATAGTTCGGGATCGCCACTGCTGCGAGAATACCGATGATGGCGACAACCACCATCAACTCGACGAGCGTGAAACCCTCTTCATTACCGACCAAAACTTTTTTCTTCATCAGATTGAGCATACGTTCTAAATCCCTTCCCCCACTTAGGAGAGCATTGTTTCCGACAGAAACTAATCCCGTCTTCCAAATTGTAGCAAACGTGGGGTTTCGTGCAACTGGTTGCGAAATCCCTTTTGCCCTGGAAAGCTTATCGGAGATGTGGAAAAATTTTTTACAGTAATTGTTAAGCACTTTTCGATGAAAAATTTTCCCATCGCCGTCCTCATCTCGACCCTGGCGTTTTTCGCCGGGCAATTTTGGCTTTCGGAGCGCATGCGCGCATTTGATCCGCCGTGGGTCGGACCCTCGGAAACCCGCATGAGAGGCTCGAATCCAGCCGTTTTCGAAGTCATGACTTTTGGTCAACTTCCGGCCGCTATCGACTGGCTACTGATCCGATCTTTGGTGAGTGACTCCTCGGATAAGCCTGTGGCCAAAGGGACCCATCCCCCGGCTTACTATGATCTCGACCTCGTCACCGATTTGGATCCTGCTTTCTTCCAGGTCTACGTTTTGGGTGCCAACGCCTTGGCGGTGATCAGGAGCGACGGTCCGGGTGCGGCGCATCTCTATGAAAAGGCGAACCGATTCATAAAAAACTTCCTCCCTTCCTATCCCGAAGCGTTCCGCCGCGGGCCTTGGAGAGATGATTGGAGGATTCCGTTGCTTCAGGCCTATGTGTTTCTCTTCGAACTCGATGATGTCGTTTCCGCTGGGCGGGCTTTTCAAGAGGCGGCGGAAAGCCCGGCGGTGCCGCGCTACGCGAAAGCTTTGGCGAAGCGATTCACCGAGGACGACGGGGCCTACCAGGTCGGACTTCGGCTCTTGGGTTTTATGATCAAGACTTCCAGCGATGAAGCTACCCAGAAAAAACTTGGCTACCGCCGCAAGAACCTCGAGCTGCAGCACTTCCTCTATCAAGTGAATCGGGAGTTCAAGAGTTCAGGCCGTTACCCGGCCCGCGACCCGCGCGGGGGCGTCCTCTCTCTGGATCCCGCGATTGGCCGTGTCGTCACCACTACCCGGTATGAAAAAGTAATGGGGCTCCCATGAATCACATTCTCGAGGTGAAGCAGGTCAATCAGGTGTTTCGAACGGGTTTCTGGCTGAAGCCAGTTCAGATTCTTCATGGGGTCGACCTCTCGGTCTCCCGCGGGTCCGTTTTCGGTTTCCTGGGTGCAAACGGTGCAGGCAAGACAACCTTGATCCATTTGATCGCCGGGCTTCGATCACCCCGTTCCGGGACAGTCAAGATATCGGGGCTTCCCGTAGCGTCCCGCGAAGCCCGCGCGAAGATTGGATATCTACCCGAGAGGCCGTATTTCCATGAGCACCTTACGGGAGAAGGGCTGCTTCGGTATTTCGGCGCTCTATCCGGGATGAGTTCCCGGGACGTTTCACGCAGAGTTCCAGAAGTGCTTCGTGCGGTGGGGATGGAACACGCTCGAGACCGGGAGTTGAAGCGCTACTCCAAAGGGATGCTTCAGCGAATCGGGATCGCCCAATCGATCATCCACAATCCGGAGCTTTTGATTCTGGATGAGCCGATGAGCGGGCTCGATCCCGTGGGTCGCAAGGAGATGCGGGAGCTGATCCTCAAGCTGGCCGGCGAAGGCAAGACGGTTTTCTTCAGTTCCCATGTCATCCCGGATGTCGAAGCGATCTGCGACGAAATCGCGGTGATCGAAAAGGGGCGAATCGTGAATCAAGGACCGGTGAGTGGTTTTCTCCAAGGCGAATCCTATTTGGTCGAAGTGGTTTTTGGTGGGATCGCGGAGGCTACCGCGAGGGAGTTGGGGGACTTTAGGTCGCTTCGGGCCCTCGCTGAAGGCTTCAAGGCCACCTTGGAGGGGGGGGATCGGCTCAACCCGGCGCTGTCTAAGCTGATCAGTGCGGGTGCTCGAATCCTCACGGTGAACCCGATCCGACCCTCATTGGAAAGTTTTTTTGAAGGGAGACAGACGTGAGACCCACGACGTGGACCGTTTTAAGGGCGGTGGGGCGTGTGACCTTCTTCGAGATTCTGCGTGACCGCATCCTCTACAGCATCGGCCTGGTTGCGTTGGTTCTGTTGGGGATCACGTTCATCGCTTCGCAATTGAGCTCCCTCGAGACTGCCAGAATCGTGACGGACGTAGGTTTGTCCGCAGTGAGCATCGCTTGCTCATTGATCGGAATCTACTCCGGATCGACCGTATTGAACCGCGAGTTCGAGCGGCGCACCGCTTACGTCGCATTGTCGCGTCCCATTAGTCGCGCGCAGTTCGTTTGTGGCAAGTATGCCGGGGTCGCTTTGGCGCTGGCCTTGAACTGGGCACTCCTCTGCGTGACCTTTTTCTTAATGATTCTCCTCTTTGCCGACTCGGGGGGGGCAGGACTGCTGGCCCAGGCTTCCTCGACGCTCGGACTGGCCCTCCTTTTCGTGCTCCTTCAGGCCCTGGTCCTGGCGGCGCTCTCCCTTGCCATCTCCACTTACTCGAGCACGCTGGTCTCGGCGATGGTGAGCTCAGGGTTTTTCTTAGTCGGAATCAACCTGTCGCAGCTTCGAATGTTGGCCGGCCGCTCGGAATCCGGAGTGGTTCGCGAGTTGATTTCAGCGCTCACCCGGATATTGCCCGACTTCGAGCACTTCAATCTGGGGCTCAAGGTGACATATGGCCTTCCGGTCCCCGCGTCTTACGCCTGCGCCTCGTTCGCTTACGCGATTTGTGTCACCGGAGTTGCCCTCGGTGCGGCTGCACTTTTGATTCGAACCAAGGAAAACTGAGGCTCCATGTCTATTGAATATGTACCGGAATGGGTCTTGAACTTCTTTGTTCTCACCTTGGGGTTGGTGGTGGGCAGTTTCACGAACGTTTTGGTCGCTCGCATGCCGCGAGGGATCTCGATTTCTCATCCCCCTAGCCGTTGCCCCACGTGCCTGACGACCGTCCGGTGGCGGGATAACATTCCCGTCCTGAGTTATCTCCTCCTTCGCGGGCGTTGTCGGGGCTGCAAGGCTCCCATTTCCATCCGTTACCCGTTGATCGAGGTGCTTTCCGCGCTCCTCTATCTGGCGCTCAAGCTCCGCTTCGGCCTAAGCTGGATGCTTGTGGCTCGCTATTTTCCATTCGCGACGTTTTGCTTGGCGATTACCTTCATCGATCTTGAACATCGGATCATTCCGGACAAACTGAGCCTTCCCGGTATTGTTCTGGGGCTCGCGACTTCTGGGTGGGTGGCGGATCTCGGCCTCATTCAATCGATGCTGGGCGCCGTAGCGGGTTTCGGAGGCTTCTATCTGGTTGCGGTCCTCTACGAAAAGTATTCAGGCAAGTCGGGTCTCGGGGGAGGCGACGTCAAGTTGCTTGCGATGATGGGTGCGTTTCTCGGTCCCGCGGGAGTTTTGGCCACTG
>JAYVNB010000199.1:0-36471 GCA_043759365.1 Bacteriovoracaceae bacterium
CCGAAGGAGACTTTTTCCCATGAAAATGAAACCCCAGAGATTGGTGCTGCCGGTGATCGCCGTTGCCGCTTGGGCCACCGCGGCTCCCGCGCACAGCGCTCCTCCTGCGAAAGAAATCAAGTTCTCCCCCAAGGCCACGGCCTATGACAAACTGCCGACCGCAAAAAAGGGGGGCACTTTGCTCGACACCCTGAGCAACAATCCCAAAGTCTTGAACCCCGTCCTGAGCGCGGATGCGAACAGCGCTGCGATCGAGGGCTTCGTTTGGGCCCGACTATTCGCTGAGGACTCCGAGACCTTGACCCCGATTCCCTATCTCGCAGCCGGATACACGATCTCCGCCGATCGCAAGACTTACACCTTCATCCTGAACAAGAACGCCAAGTGGGAGGATGGAAGTCCTGTGACCACCGCGGACATCAAATTCACTTTCGATACCCAGATGAACCCCAAAGTGGATGCGGCTCCCCTTCGCTCCTATTGGGAAGGGGTCAAACTTGAGGTCGTGGACGAAGCGGTTTTCAAATTCCGCGTCGAAACTCCGAAGTTTGATACTCTGCGCCAACTCTATCTTTTCACTCCGATCCAAATGAAGCAGTTCGCGGGCGAACCCGACTTCAATAAGGCCAAGGGAATCCTACAACCCGTCGGAGACGGTCCTTATCGATTGAAAAGTTTTTCTCGCGACCAAAAACTCGAATTGGAGCGTGTGAAGGACTGGTGGGGCTTCTCCCTTCCCGGTTTCAAGAACCGGTTCAACGCCGACCTCATCTCCCTCAAGATCGTGACCGACGCGAATCTCGAGTATGAACGCTTCATCAAAGGCGATCAAGATACGATGAGTTTCGGCTCCAATGCCTACGAAATCTTCGCGACCAAAGTTCGTGGATCGGACAAAGAGCGGATCGGAACTCAACCCGGAGACGGAAAACTCGTCTGGGCCGGGGAGTTCGAGAACAAAGCGCCCCGAGGATTCTCCTACATCGGGTGGAACCTGAAGCGCCCCCTCTTCCAATCCAAAAAAACCCGCCAGGCGCTCGCCCGTTTGATCGACTACCAGCAGATCATCGACAAAGTCATGTACGGCTATGCGTTCCAGTCCACCTCCCCTTTCGGTTCCAAGACACTCAACTCGGATCCGGAGCTCCGCAAGGCCGGAAAAATGCTTACTTTCGACCGCAGGAAAGCGATCGAACTCCTCAAGGAGGATGGCTGGGCCGACACGGATCATGACAACATCCTCGACAAATCGATCGAGGGCCAGAGGATCCCGTTCAAGTTCGTGCTCCGCTTCAACTCGAACAATCCCGCCAGGGGCAAGATTGCGCAAATCGTGAAAGAGAACTTCAAGGCGGCTGGAATCGAGATCGAAATCCGCTCCATGGAGTGGAACGCTTACTTAGCCGACATCGACAGTCGGAACTTCGATGCGATCATCATGGGCTGGACCGGAACCGCCTATCCGAACCCGAAACAGGTCTGGGCCACGGAGTCAGAAAAAAACCAGGGCTCCAACTTCGGGTCTTACTCCAACTTGCAGGTGGATTCCTTGATCGCCAAGGCCAACCTCGAGTTCGATCTGATCAAGCGATCCAAGATCCTCCATCAGATCAACGACCTCATCTACGACGATCAGCCCTATTCGTTCCTGGTCGAAGGTCGCTCGATGCTGGCGGGCTTCAACAAGAAGATCAAGGCTCCGACCTGGGCCATGGCCTATGACGTCGGACCTCCCACTGATATCTACACTTTCGCGGAATGAGCGATGAGGACCTACTTTCTACGGCGCATCCTGGCCATGGTCCCGATGTTTTTCCTGATGACTGGGGTCTACTTCACAGTGCAGAACTATCTGCCCGGCGGACCGGTGCAGGAAATCCTGCAGCGGATCCGCGGCTCGGATGAAGGCGGGAAAGGACAGGCCCTGAGTCAGGAGGATGTCACCCGGCTACGGGTGGAACTCGAGAAACAATACGGATTGGATCAGCCGATCCCGGTCCGCTACTGGACTTGGCTCACCCACGTCGTACGCTTCGACTTCGGAGATTCGACCGCGACCCGTCGTCCGGCGATTGAAACCATCGTCGAAAGGATTCCCATCAGCCTGGGATTCGGTATTCCCGGATTTTTCCTCACTTATTTGGTCTGCATTTTTCTCGGGGTGTGGAAAGCATTGAGGGATGGAACTGCGGCCGACCATGCGACCTCAATCGCCTTGTTCGTGGCCTACAGTATTCCTGCCGTCGTGGTTTCAGTGATCCTGCTTCTCGTGTTCTGCACCGACCGGGTACTTCCAGGTGGCGCTATTTTTCCTTTAGGGGGCGCTCGCTCGGAAAACTACGACTCCTTGGGACTTTGGGCCAAGTGGTTCGACTATGGGAAACACATGTTCCTTCCCGTCTGCGCTTCGATGCTGGGAGGATTCACGACTCTGACACTTCTCACCAAAGGCTCCATGCTCGATGTCCTCCACAGCGACTTCGTCCGCACCGCCCGCGCCAAAGGGCTTGGCGAGCGCCAAGTGGTCTTCAAACACGCGCTCCGAAACGCCGTCCTTCCCCTCATGGTTGGGATCGGAGGCTTTCTTGGCGCCTTTGTCGCAGGCTCGATCATCATCGAGAGCGTATTCAACCTCCCTGGGATGGGGCTCTTGCTCATCGAGGCACTGAACTCCCGCGATTACAACGTGCTGATGGGAGTCGCCGTCATCCAATCCCTCATCATCATGTTCGGTCAGTTTCTAAGCGACGTGGCCTACATGTTGGTCGACCCTCGGATCGACTTCCGATGAAAGCGGGAGAATCATGAGCGACTCGTTGAACCGTCGCCGATGGCGTGTTTTTTTCAAGCAAGCCCGCGCGAAGCTCGGACTCGGCGTATTGTCCATTCTGCTCCTGTTTTCAATGACGGCCGAGATCTGGTCCAATCAGGCGCCACTTCTGCTTCGACGCGAGGGCAAGACCTACTTTCCAGCACTCAGGAACTATGCCGCCGAGGACTTCGGAGTCACCGACTCCTTCGTCGTCGATTTCAAGGAGCTCGTGAAATCCGACCGCAAGGCAGGCAAGGAGATCACCGCGATTTTTCCGTTCAACCGATGGGACCCTTACATCCAAACCGGGGAAGTGCTCAAAGGGCCATCGAGGGACCACTGGATCGGAACCGATAACTTAGGCCGCGACGTGACGGCAAGGCTCCTTTATGGGAGCCGTGTCTCCCTTGCCTACGGTTTGCTCTACTGGCTATTCGCCTACTTCATCGGAATCCTTGTCGGCTCGGTCCAAGGATTTTTCGCCGGTCGCCTGGACTTCGCTCTCGAACGCTTCAAGGAGCTGGCCGAAGTCATCCCATTCCTCTCCGTGGTGATTCTCGTGAACGGGTTGACAAAGTCACAATCTTTTTTCGTTACTCTCTCGATCGTAGTTGCTCTCGGCTGGCTCGGAATCGCATCCCAGGTCCGCGCTCAGTTTCTGGCGCTCCGGAAGCGCGAGTTCTGTGAAGCCGCCATTGCATTGGGAGGAGGCAACTCCCGGGTCATCTTCAAGCACATCCTGCCCAACGCCCTCACCCCTGTGCTGACTCTGACTCCGTTTGCGATCTCCCTCGGCATCAGCACTTTGGCGACGCTCGACTTTTTGGGATTCGGACTCAATCCACCCACCCCTTCACTCGGTGAGCTCCTTTCTCAAGGGCGCAACTCCATCACTGCGGCTCCTTGGCTTCTGCTCGCGCCCACCACTGCTCTGGCACTGATGCTGATTTCTATCAACCTCGTGGGTGAAGCACTTCGACAAGCCTTCGATCCCCGAAAAAATTGAGCAGTAGATCAGTCTTGGAACTGGATCCTCGGTTGTGTTCGGAACCATTGGCGACTAAGCAAAAGGCTTCCATCACTTCCGGGGGGGGGGGAAGACCATGTCTCGACTCGAACGCGCATTATCGATGGTCATTGCCATCGCATCCATCGCTGCGCCTGCGGCGCAGGCCAATGATTACTTGACTCAGACTCCGCCACTTTCAACCAGCAAAGTGGATCCGATTGGACAGGAGTGAACGCCACGCAAATACCGCTACTCGAACGGATATGAAACCAGCTCGACGGGTCCCTCCGGCAACAACCTCGTGAATGGTTGATTCTGGAATGGTGCCTTCGGAGCAGACCTCCTCCTCGGTTACACTTAAGGCGCGGATTCAGTGCAGACCCAGACCACTTTGGCCGGTTCAAAAAGCGCTTCCTCGATCACCCTCGGGGGACGACCGAAACTCCGGGTGGTCCAAAACAATTGGCTGCAGGTTTACGAGGGATTTCTGCTCGGTGCGACTCTCATAGGATCCGTGGACTACCCGACGGGCACCATCACCGATCGAACTCAGACCGGCAATAAGACCGTTGCTAAATCCGGAAGCGTGACCATTACCCGAAGTACAAGCCTTCAGGTTTTCGCAGGTCCCACTCTAGGCAGCGAAATCTACCTGCGCTGGATACCCCATCTGGCCCTCGGATTTTCGACCGGTCTCTATTTCGTCTGTGGGGGGACAACCAAGACGACAACCTCCACCGGGAACAAGAACTACACGGTGACGAACGGAACTGCTGCCAATCCTACAGTGCAGAACTCGAACACCTCGACCACAGAGGTGAATCAAGACCTCAGAGGTTCCACTTTGGGCTTGGGCGGAAGTACCTTCAGCATTTTAAACACCACCTTTACCGTGCGCTACGTCTGGTAGAATTTCGCCGCCCATAAGCTGTTGAAATTGAATAGTTTAACCACTTGACGCATATCTCCAGCGAGGAGACATCCAGCTCCGGCCGGGAGATGCTGTTGCAGGTAGTCATAAGAGGAAAAACCCCGTATCCAGCCCCTAGTTGAAACGGAGAAACCCATTTATGAAAACCTCGATCCTCGTCCTGATCTCGACCTTGCTTCCGACATTCGCCGCCCATGCGACGACCCCACTGACCCGTGATGCAATCACCAAGGTCACTCCTGTCGGAACCACCTATGCCACCACCGAACAGATCCTGAAGAACTCGGGCTACGTGGCCGATGGCGACTTAGCCATCGTCACCACGACCGATGCTTCCCGCCAAGGCTTCGAGAGCGTTCAAGCCACCGCCCACTTCGTGGCCGCTCCCCACGTCGCCTTCGTGGACGTTCAGCGTGTGCTCACTTCCAACGGCTGCTTGAACTGCCACTCCGCGGGTTCCCGCACCGGCGTCGTCCTCGATAGTTTCGCCAACGTGAAAGCCGTTTTGCCACGGATCCAGACCGCGGTCCTCGTGAACAAGACCATGCCTCCTCAGGGACCGGTTTCGGCAGCAGACGCGCTCGTCCTCAGCAATTGGATTCTCGTGAATGCTCCTGAGCGTACTTTGGCGACGGCTCCCGCAGCAGGCGAGACCGTGACCATCACGCTCCAAGGCTCTCGTGACCTCTCGGCTGCGACTCCGACCGTTGCTGTCGATCAGATGTCCGTTCAGCACTCCCTCTGATCAGCACGGCTCCCTGAACCGGGCTCCGGATCAACCTCAATGAAAGAAGGCCCGGGAGAAATTCTCCCGGGCCTTCTTGTTTTTGAAACAGAGGAACTGAGATGCGTTCAGTTGAAGGTCTGGAGGATCGTGTCGCGGTTCGCCGAGTCTGGGACGATGCGATCGAACTGACCCACCATCGCCGCAGGAGGGTTCGGGCTGGTCAGGACGTTCCTGATCCGCTCTTTCCACTTCTGGCCATTGCCTGAGTCCTTGTCCATCCAGATGTTGGCACGGCCACCGCCACCGAAGAGGTTTCGCCGACCACGGGCGTTCAGGTCCTGATCGGATGGGAACGCCGCGAGCTGGTTACCCGAGGAAGTCTGCATCGGACTGCTATGGCACTGCCGACACTGGCCGATCATCCCGGTCAACGAGACCTGGTTGGCAGGAGGAGGCACTACTGGATCCGGGGTTCCACCCCCGCCGCCGGCTGAGATCCGGGAAGGAGCCGAAGCTGCACGGTTGGTCGTCGGGCATACGCTCAGCAGGTCGTCGACGCTCAAGCCACTGATCGTCCCTTGCTGGACCCGATTGTGGGTACCGTCCCGGGCAGCGAGGTCGTTGGCGACCCGAGTCCGGTTCTGGTTCCAGTATTGATTGACCATCTGACGGCACTGGTCCGGATTGAGACTCAATCCGAAGAGGGCGGTCGCGCCCAGCTCGGCGTTGTCGTTCAACTGGTGACAGAGCGTCGACCAGAGCTTACCCAAGGCCAAGGTCTTCTGATAGTTCGGGTCGCCGGGTGAACACTGCGAGAGCTGGATCGACTGTCCCTGGGTAGGATCGGCGATCACGGCCGAGTACTTGCCGTTCGCGCTCTGCTGGAGGTACACCACGGATCCGTCGTTCCTGAACGAGGGATAGTAGGAGTTGCCGCCCATGTTGTTGGTCACGCGGGTCATGCGCTTGGTATTGAGATCCAGGGTGAAGACGTTGAGGTTCCTCCCGGCGCCTGCCGAGCTGAACCACTCGCCCACGCTGGCCAGACCCGTATCCACATGGAACACGAGTTGGTTGTTCTGGGCATTGAACTCCGCTTTTCCCGTGGGCAAACCGAGATCGAGCTCGGTCGTGCACTGGGAAGGATCGTTCGGGTCGGCCTTCAGAACCTTCGAGGTTCCGGTGGTCGCATCGTAGACGCTCAGTTTCTGCCCGTCCTTGGAGATGATCGGGAGGCGAAGCACGGGGCCAGGGGCTCCGTCGACGGTCGTGCACATGCGGCCTTCCTTGATCTTGCGACCGGAAGCCGAACTTCCCCTTCCGCTGATCTCGGTGTCCGCGAAACTCACGCCCAAATTTTGCGCCTGCTGGTCGCTGATGGAGCGGTAGGTCCTGACGTCATCGCTGCCGCCCGGGAGCCTGCCGACCGACTGGTAAGGCGCACTTTGCTGGGTGTTGAAGATATTACGGGCACGGGTTCCATTTCGTTCAGCATCATCCGCATCAAAATAGCTGACGCCGGGATTGGTGATGAACAATCCGTCGGGAGTCGGGACCGGATCCACGCTTCCGGGCATCGGCCGCATCTGGCCGGTCTCGAGGTCGAGGGAGGTGTTCCCGGATGGATCGCCGTTGTGGAGGAAGTAGACCTTGTTGCGGGCCACATCCATGTTCGCTTTCGCGAACCAACTCGGCGAACCCGGAAACTCGACCACGCGCTGGGCGGTCGTGTCCTGGACGTTGCAGGTCGGGTCGGAGGACGAAAGGGACGGAGCGGCCAGGGCCGGCAACGCCGCGAACAGGGTCAGCGAAGCGAGCGTGAGCGATTTCATCTGCGCAAATCCTTTGGGAAATCTGTGATCATTCCTTGAATTCGTCATTTCACACGCTCCCCGATGATCTGCGCGTATTCGGTCGCTTTCATCAGGCCTGGGAGCATCGGACCCGTGATCTTGCCTTTCGACACGATCAGGACCGAAGGGTAGTGCAGGGTCATGTTCCGGTAAGCCAATTCGACTGATTCGATCCGGCTCAGGCTCGCCGGTGCGCGGGATTTCATCCGGGTAGCCGTCTGCTGGGCGAGATCGTTCTCGGCGCGTGGATCGAGGACGGTGACGACCTTCATGTTCAGTTGCTTGGCCGCGGCCTGGATCTCGACTAGACCATCGACCGAGTAGGGCATCTCCGGGGACCATGAGTAGATCAGGCTGTTCGGGTTCTTCTTGATGAAGGCTTCGAGGTCAGCATCGGTGAAGGCGTTCTTCAGGGTCTTGAGGTCGACTTTGGAGCGCGAGACACCAAGGGCGGGAGTGCAGTTCGCATCGGCCCAGGCCACGCGTGTGACGGCTTCCGGAGAGATCCGGAGCGCTTCCACACGATTGTCCTCGGCGACGCGGAGCTCGATCCAGGTGCCGATCTTCGTGGTCGGCGATACGAAGGATCGCTGGGCTGCGACCGTCTCGATCTGCGGACGCCAGTCGTTCTGGCTTTTCCATTCATGAAGCAGGCTCTTGACCTGCGAGGTGCACTTTGCGGTAGCGAGGATCCCGTTGGTATCCGGCCGCTTGTAGACACCCGCATGCGAGTTAACTGCGAACATTCCTAGCGCGAGCGCGCCCACTATCCGGCTGACGTGTTTTTTTCCGCGATTCATTTCTTCCACACCCCTCTGTTGACCAATGGTGAAAGAAGAACAGGGATTTTCAAATAGGAATTATTTACCCAGCCCCGAATCCCTGGGGATTCCTCGACCGTCTATTGACGATTTCGGATCAAGCCCTTCAAAATCCAGACATCGCCCACGAGTGATGCGATCAGTCCTGCGCTGAGAAGCACCCCGAAAACGCGTGGATGGACGAAATAGGAGCCGAGGAAGATCAAGGCCGCCGATGCCATCAACAACGAACATTGAATCGAGGCGACGCCCCTGAGCTCGATGCCCTGCTCCAATCCACCCCGACGGCTTGCGCCGAGTAAGAACTGGATGGCGTTGTCTCCGGTGAGACCCACGAGGACCGATGCGAACATGCAGGTCATCATGTTGGCCGGGATGCCCAAGACGGCGATCGCGCCGACCAGTCCCAGGCTCATCAGGAAGCTTTCGAGCAGGGTGCGCGGAATCAGTTCAGCAAACTCCGCATAGGCCACCAGACTGCCCGCCGCTGAACACTCGTGAGCGGCCCAGAGGCCGAAACGCGCGATCACGTGAACGTCGGTCATGGCAAGTGAGGCGAAGCCTACGAACGTGGTGAGGGAAGTGAAAAAGCCCGGGAGGATGAGGGTCCGAAAGGAGCGTTTCCAGCGGCTCCCCTCGAGAAGTTGTTGGTTGCAGAGGAACACGAAGTTTTCGAGTCCCGCACCTGCGAGCATCAAAAACAGGGTATTGGTCAGGACGTCGAGCGGTGCGCCGAACAGCGCCATGGCCCCGAAGACGATCGTTCCGCAAACCGCGAGGATCGCAGTGAAGATCAGTCCGCTCCTCCAGGTTCCATAGAGAAAGCGAAGGGCCAGGATCAAGAACAGCATCAAGACCAAGTTGAGGATTCCCGCCTGCTGAATCCCCTCGAGCATGTACCCTTGAAAGTCGGCCTCTCCCATCCAATAGGACCGGAGTCCGGGAAACCCCGATGCCACTTCCGACTCGAACTTCTGTAGAATCCCTTTCACGACCTGCGGATTGAAAGTTCCGAAGGGATTGAGGGCCGGTGCATCCCGAAGGTCGAGCTCGATCAGCAGATCCTCCGAGTTCTCGCTGGAAAGGATGTTTTTCCAAGGCGAGACCCTGAGATCCCGGTAGCCGCTTCGAATTGCGCGGACCACCCCCTCCTGGGACAGACCCGGCAACGCCGAACAATCCGGGTCCAGAAGCTTGGCATAGTGGAGTACGTCGTTCGCGCGTCTGACCGGCATCCGCACATCGAAACTCGACTGCGAGCGCAGGATCTCCGGATTCAAGGCCCGCTCGGAAGTGAGCCACTTGCGGATCCCACAGAGCTCATCCCGAGAGAATTGTGGCGACCTCGATCCGACCATGGACCAACTCAGGCCGCGCGAACTCAGCTCCGTCGCACGAAGGACCGCCGACTTCTGCTGGAAGGCCTGGATCCCTGTTTTTTGCCTCACCTTCTCGGCCGGCAACTTCTGGAACCTTCCACGCTTGCGGCGCTACTGGAAGTCGGCCAAGCCCCGGCGCGAGTTCCTCTTCAGCATCTTTTTCCTGGTGGCGCTCTGGGGGGCATCCTGCTTCCGATCTTCGGAATTTCGCTCCTTAGAACTTATGGGGTCGGCTACCTCCTGTTCCGTGTACTGCGCGATCCCCTCCTACTGAGTCAACATGCCCATATTCCCCAAAAATCCAGCCGAGGAGGGAAGGTGGCTCCGATCGCTCTCCATGCGCAGGACGAATACACACGCTGCCTACTGTTCCCGCCCAGGGTTTCGAAATAAATCCTGCTCTACTTTGACCGGCACGGCGTCCATCACTTCGTCCCGAACCTTCTGCTCTACCGATTGGGAGTCATCCGGGAACGGGTAAGCAACGAGATCCATTGGTGGACTTGGCTCAGGACCGCCAAACGGATGCCGATCCACCGCCTGCTCCTTGAGAGCCGTGACGAAACGGGCATTTCGATCTGAAACCGGGGCCGACCGGATTCATCTACTCCTATTGTTGACAAAGCCCGCCCGCTTGAATAGGCAAGCGACATGCTTTTCAACTCCCTCCGTCGCATCCCGACCTTCGCCGTCCTCGGCCTCACCGTTTTTCTCGCGACCCCGGGCGCGTGGGCAGCTAAGGGCCCGAAAAAACAGGCCGCCCAGGAGAAGTACCCGGCGATGGAGGAGGGCTCGGTCGCGGTGAAGGATTCCGTCGATCCGGTCGAGGTTGACTCCAACGATGACGTCCAAACGACGGCTTCAACGCAGACCCAGACTTTGTCAGAGGAGACCGTGATGGCGGTTCCGACCGCGCCCGCTCCGATTCCCGTGTTCTCCTCGAGTTCCGAACGGGCAGTCAAGGCGAGAATCCGCGAAGCGAACCTGGCCCGTAAGAAGAAGCCCCATGCTCCGGGAGCCGTTCAACGAGAGGCTGCTCGCGAGGCCATGCGGAAATCCGAAGCCCGTGCGGAGCGAGGCATCCCAGTTCAAAGCGCCGGGTCGGTGTCCGCACCTCAGGCCAGCGCTCTTGACCAGCGCCTTGACCACGTGAATCAGGAAATCCAAGCCATTCGCGATGAATTCGAGGCCAGTCTACGGGGAGGGGAGAGGGGGGCCTACGAGCCTGTCCCATCGGATAAGCGCGATAGCTTAGCCCGCCGCCTTCAAATCGTAGAGAGGTTGATCCGCGAACACGGTCGCGCTTACGACTACCGGATCCATACGCTGTCGGAACTCGAAACAATCCTTCGCAGGCTGGAACAACCCGTCTCGGCTGAACAAGAAGAGACCACGAGCGACGCTCTCTAATTCCCAGCCGAATTCCGCCACGAAGACCCCTTGCCTTTTGAAAAGGGATCGAATATCCAAGGACTTCTTCCTTCAAGGATGGGTTGGTAGCTCAGTCGGTAGAGCAATGCCCTGAAAAGGCATGTGTCGGCGGTTCGATTCCGTCCCAACCCACCACTTCAAAATCCCACACCCCCGCCCTTGACCTCCCCAGTTTGGATTGCCGTGAATGAGCGCGATCGAACCTCGGACGTGTCCTGGCGCAAGAATCCTCCAGGCACCGGATCAGATTCTCCTTCCAGCAATCCTGTCGCAATGTCTCTCCCGCCGCGGTGATCGGAAGTTGCAAGCCCCGGGATTCTGTACCAATATCGTTTCCTTCAACGAGGCTTCATGAAGAAATCCCCCCTTTTCGTGCTCTTCACCACGGTCTTAGTCGACCTCATCGGGTTCGGGATGATCATTCCCCTCGTGGGACTCTACGGAAAGCACTTCGGCGCCACCGGGATCCAGCTCTCCCTCCTCGGAGCATCCTACTCCTTGATGCAGTTCCTTTTTACGCCATTCTGGGGCGCACTCTCGGATCGGGTGGGTCGCAGGCCGATCATCCTCCTGTCGCTGCTCGGATCGACCAGCTCCTATTTGATGTTCGCTTTTGCGCCCAGTTTTGGATGGCTGATCGCCTCGCGCGCTTTCGCGGGCCTCTTTGCTGCCAATATTTCCGCAGCTCAGGCGTATATTGCGGACGTCACCTCTCCCGCTGATCGCGCTAAAGGAATGGGACTGCTCGGAGCGGCCTTCGGAATTGGGTTCACACTTGGGCCTCCTCTCGGCGGTATCGCTTCGGCTAAATTCGGCCTCTCGGCTCCGGGGCTGATCGCCGCTTCGATCTGCGGACTGAACTTCCTTCTCGCCATCTTCCGTTTGCCCGAGAGCCTCCCTCCCGAGAGTCGTGCGAAGGATCGCACCCGTAGTTTGGCCCCATTGCAGTGGCGCCGCCTGGTGGAAGCTTTTCGGCACGTCGAACTGGGCTATTTGTTCCTAGCGTTCTTCGGGGTCACTTTCGCTTTCTCCAACATGGAGCAGACCCTTTCGCTGCTTTTCCAGGACAAGTTCCATCTCGACACGGGTCTTGCCGGATACAAGACCGGCATGGTGCTCATGGTTTCAGGCCTAGTCGGAGCCCTAGTCCAGGGAGGCTGGATCCGAAAGCTCGTCCCCAAGTATGGTGAACGGAAACTCCTGTTGGCAGGACTGGGAATCAACTTGATCACCCTGCTGCTTTTTCCTTTTGGACCGGCCTACTGGACTTATTTCATTTTGGCACTACCGCTCGCCTTGGGATCAAGCCTGGTGAATCCGACCCTGTCGTCTCTGATTTCGAAATCAGCGGGAGCGCAGGAGCAGGGAAGTGTTCTTGGAATCTCGCAAGGATTGGGAAGCCTGGCGCGAGCGCTCGGACCCTTCTGCGGGTTGATGACCTTTCAGATCCGCCCGTTTCTTCCGTATTTCATCGCTTCCCTGATCTCGATCGCACTTCTGATCCGGGGTACGACCGTTTTCAGTCGCGCCAAAGCCTGACATTGACTTCAGCCCGTCGCGATATCCAATTTCTTGTGGTCGCCCGGATTCTTAAGGGTCTCACCGGTCATGACCGCTTTGGCCAAGCCGACCAGATGAACCATTCCCCGTGAAGGGGCATCCCAATACTCGGCTCCCTCGACTTTCACTCTGACCAAGGAAAGCTCGGGGTCATCGATCCCCATCGGGAACCAGGCTTTGAGCCAGGGATTCCAGAGCTGTTCCATTTTTTTACGATCCCGGACGAGTTCGGCTCGCCCCGAGAGAGAAACGAATCGGTTGTCATCCGTGTCGGTGAAGGACACGTTCACATGCGAGTCCCGCAGGATCTCCTCCATCTTGGGAGAATGGGCGCCGGTGAAAAACCAGAGCTCGCCGTCGAAGGCGTCGTTTTGCATCGCCATCGGCCTGCTGCGCAGCGTCCCATCCTCATGGAGGGTCGTGAACATGGCCACTCGGATATCGCGGATCATTTCGCCCAGTTTCTCAAGATCGTCTTGTCGGTTTTCGCTCATAGATGAGTCCGGGAGGAGCAACAAAGATACCAATCATCTGGAGGGCAGAGGGGCGCGATGTTAGATCGAGGCATGTCCACGCCCCTCTCCTCGCTTTCACCTTCTGCGCTCGTCTGGCTTCGTCGCGATTTTCGTTGGATCGATCAGACGGCCATCGCTGAAGCGGCCCAGGAATGCGGGAGAGTTTCGCTCGCGTTCGTCATCGACCCGAGGACTCTGGCCGAGTTCACTCCGAAGCTCAAGCCGCACGCCGCTTTTTTCGGAGCACTCCTCGCGCTGCGCGCCGAGCTCCAAGCTTGGGGTAAGGACATCCTCTTGATGGAGGGAGATCCGGCTCAAAAGATCCCGGAGCTTTGCCGCATGACCGGTGCGACGCACCTCTATTACAACAAGGATTATGAGCCGGCGGCCTTGGAGCGGGACCGCGCGGTCACCCGAGCCTGCCATGCCCAAGGCACGAAAGTGAAAGCCTTCAAGGATCAATCGCTTTTCGAGGAGAGCGAGGTCCTGAACGGAAGCGATGCGCCCTACAAAGTCTTCACTGCCTACAAGAACGCGTGCTTCAAACGCTTGAAGGATACTCCGCCCCAAACTCTGACCGCTCCCCACCCGGACGTCCTGGTGACGAAGTCGTCCGCGGATGCTCCCGGAGAGAGGCTTTGGAAAAAACTGGCCAGCCTCGTTGAGAAGGGCTGCTTGGAAGCGGGAGGGGCAATCCCCCCCACCGGTGAAAAAGCAGCACAGCGCAGGCTTTCCCATTTCATCGAGACGGCTCTCCCCGATTACTCGATTGGGCGCAACCTTCCTGACCGTGCCGGCACTTCCCGCATTTCGATGGATCTTAGGGCCGGCACTTTATCTCCCCGGCAGGTCTGGAACACCGTCACTGGGACTCGCGGAATCGCCCCAGCGGAGCGGGACGTTTTTCTCGCGGAACTGATCTGGCGCGACTTCTTCATGACCATCGGATTTCATTTTCCGCGCGTCTTCGACTCGAACTACAACGAGAAATACGATCGGCTCAAGTGGCGGAACGACGAAAGCGAGTTCCAAGCCTGGTGCCAAGGTCGCACCGGCTACCCCATCGTGGACGCCGGCATGAGGGAGCTCGTCCAAACCGGCTTCATGCACAACCGGGTTCGGATGATCACGGCGATGTTCCTGGTGAAGGACCTTCTGGTGGACTGGAAAATGGGGGAGAGGTTCTTCAGGTCCCACCTTGTGGACGGGGATGCGGCGGTCAACAACGGAAACTGGCAGTGGTGCGCTTCAACCGGCTGCGATGCCCAACCTTACTTCCGGATTTTCAATCCAACGACCCAGGGTCTCAAGTTCGATGGGGAAGGGGGCTATATCCGGACCTATTTGCCCGAACTGGGGCGGCTTCAGGGTAAGAAGCTCCATACTCCCCCGGAGGAGTTCCTGACCCAAAACGGACCTCAGACCTATCCGCCGCCCTTGGTCGACCACTCCGCCGCCCGGATGCGTTGCCTGACCGCTTTCAACCGAGCCCTGGCGAAAGCCTGACCCAGCCCGGTGGGACGGGCCCTTGGATTGAGGTTCACCCCGTGCTAGTAACGCACAGCATATGCGCACTCTCCTTTCTTGCACTCTGGGTATGGGACTTCTTCTGATGACCTCCTGCGCAGGATCGACAGCTCGTCCCGGAACTCCTGGAAGTGAAGCCGGACCCGCCCGTCGGAGCTGGAACAAATCCGCGATCGTCTGCCCGGATACGACCTTGGGAGAAACGGCTCTCGACTGTCCTTGGGCCGGTATTGCTCGGGAGCTTTCGGGAGTCGCGCAACGCGGCGAAAGCGTCAGCGATGCTTTCACCGACCTGGCTCCCCAGATCAAAGCTCAGCTCCTGTCGGATGCCCCCCTCGGCTCCTGGCTGGCACTCTGGGGGCGCAGCATCAATTTCGACGAGCTCGCCCACGGCACGGTCGTCGATCCAGCGATCCTGGACCTGATCCTGGGACTTGCCCAGGTCAGCCCTCGCCAGGACCGAATCGCTCACGCCGGCATCGAACACACCTACGGCTACCTTTTCAGCGTCTTGAAGACCCCGTACGGCTACAAACGCGCGCGGTGGGTGAACGACGATATCGAAACAGGCTTCGGACTTCCCCGCGGAACCCTGGGTGCGACTCCGGCTGCAGGCTCCCTGTTCTCGAATCTTTCCTACTTCGCGGGGCGGATCGCCCTCAAGGAGGACGCTTTGGCTCAGTCCGCGCTAGGCCTGACGACGGTGACCTTGGCCGATGAGATCCGGCATTTCGACTATAACGGGCTCGAAGTGAGGCGGTTGATCGAGACCGTCCAGGCTCCCCGCCGGATCGAGCTCCACACCGATATCGTGAAGTTCAAGAACATCGACCCTGCCCGTTCGAACCAGGCCCTGCTGATCTACTCGATCGTCGACTCGGCCGACGCGAGCGCAAAGCTCATCACTGTGTTTCCTGTGGGGGCGGGATTCGCGACGGGAGTGTTCTCGAACCTCGGCGAGAACCTTCCCGTCATCACCCGCTACAACGCCTCCATCGAAGGCCTCACTGCCTCGACTCCCCCGATCCAAGGCTCCCGTCTCGAAGTTCCACACCCTGCAGCCCTCTGAAATCCAAGAGCCATCAGAAGAGAGACCCGATGACAGTTCAGTCCCAGGGGCCGTTGAACGGCTCCGCCCCGATCATTGAAGTTCGCGACGTCCGCCGCTCGTTCCGCTCGACCGTGAAGAAGGAGGGCTTCAAGGGAGCCTTCAACCTGCTCGTCAAGCCCGAGTACTCCATCCACGAAGCGCTGAAGGGCGTGTCCTTCTCCATCGAGCCCGGCGCATTCGTCGGACTCATTGGCGCCAACGGGGCCGGCAAGACCACGCTTTTGAAGATCCTCGCCGGACTTATCCCTCCCTCCTCCGGCGAAGCCCGGGTGTTGGGCTATGAACCCTTCAAGCGTCCCTTGGATTTCCGGAACCAGATCGCCCTAGTCATGGGCCAGAAGGCCCAGCTTTGGTGGGATCTTCCCGCAGTCGACGCATTCGACCTCCTTCGCGCGATCTACGAGATCCCGCAGGCCGTCTATAAGGAGAGACTCGGCACTCTCTCCAGCCTTCTCGGGGTTGAAAAGCATCTGACCACCCAGATCCGTAGACTCTCGCTCGGCGAGCGCATGAAAATGGAACTGATCGGCGCGATCCTGCATTGGCCTAGCGTGATCTTCCTCGACGAGCCGACGATCGGTCTCGATGTCTTAGCCGCGCACAAGCTGCGCGAGTTCCTGCGCGAGTTCAACCGCCGCGAAAAAGCCACGATCATCCTCACGAGCCACAACATGGAGGACATCGAGAAGCTGTGCTCGAGGATCCTGATCCTCCGTTCCGGCGAACTCATCTACGACGGCTCACCCGAGAAATTCTCGCAGACCGGTGAACGCCGACTTCGGGTCCGACTCATGGAACGCGCGACGCTCGAGGAACTGAGCTCGGTTTCGGGGATCGCGCTGACTGCGATCAAACCGGTCGCGGCGGCGACCGATGAGGACGAAAGTGCGGCCGAGGTTGGCGCTGCCACCGGAGGCGAGGAAGAATCCCAGGCCTTCTACTTCACCGTCACTCCCGAGAGCATGATGCCGACACTCACCAAGCTCATGGCCCAATACAAGATCGTCGACATGGGGATCGAGGAACCCGGCCTCGAAGACGTGATCCAACGACTCTTCGAGGGTACTCCATGAGGATGCTCCGCCTGGAATGGCGGTGGGCATCGCTCAAGAACGGTTTCCTCGACGCGACCGCCTACCGAATCGAGTTCCTCATCGAGGTCCTGAGCTCAGCGGTCGTTCCCGTAGTGACTCAGCTGGTCCTGGCTTACGCGATCTTCAGGGTGGGAGGGATCGAGGACCCGAACAAGACCCTGGGAGGATTGCACTACGCTCAGTTCATCCAGTACGCCCTGACCAGCCTTTTGTTCTCGCAGATCCGGGGCGGGGATCATGACTTCGAATTGGCCGAAATGATCCGCACGGGCGGCCTCAGCAACTACATGCTCCGCCCAGTGAGCGTGGTCGAATTCATCTGGATCCGTGGAATCGCGCCGAAGCTTTTTCTGGCCGCCGTTTGCCTCGTGGTCGGGATCATCGTCGGGCTTTTCTTCGGGCTCGAGCCGGGCCGCATGTTCGGTGCGATGCTCTTGGCACTCGTCGGCAACATCATCCACTACCAGATCAGCGCTGCGCTCGCATCGGTGGCCTTTTACTGGGAAGAAGCCTTCACCGTCCTCATGGTCAAAAACATGGTCGTGAGCCTCCTTTCGGGCGAGCTTATCTACCTCGGTATGTTCCCTGAGAAGTGGCAATGGATTTGGAAGGTCACCCCCTTCTATCTCTATGTCTACGGCCCGACGCAGTACGCGCTGGGTCAATGGAGCCACGCCGAATTCCTCCAACAACTGGGAGTCGCTTGCCTTTGGCTCGTCGTCGGTTGGCTCCTGATCCGGACCACTTGGGGCATCGGCCAAAAACGTTACACGAGCCTCGGAGGCTGACCGGATGAATTCCACCCCCTTCGTTTCGTCACTCCCCTCGCGCAGCTGGACTTCGCTCCTGGGCAAGTACGCGGAGATCTACCGCGTCCAGATCAAGAACAACTTCGTCCGCGAAGCGGTCTACCGCACCAACTTCCTGGCCACCCTGATCGTGGACCTAGTCTGGATGGCCGTGCAGGTCAGCCTTTTCGCGGTGATCTACTCGGCCACCGACACCCTCGCGGGCTGGACCAAGCCCCAGGTCTACTTCTTCCTGGGGATCTTCTTCGCATCGGACGCGGTCTACAGCACGTTGTTCAATCGCAACTTCTGGCAGTTCTCGGATCTCGTCAACAAGGGCGAGCTCGATATCCTGCTGACCAAACCCGCGCATCCTCTTTTCCTGGCGCTGACTCGGTTCATCAGCCTGACCAACGGGTTCAATGTTTTTGTCGGCATGGCCATCGCGATCAAGTACGCGGGCCCGGCAGGGTTCGACGGGGGATGGAAGTGGCTCCTCGTCTTGCCCTGGCTCGTGATCGGAAATCTCACCGCACTGCTGTTGCGCTTCGCGTTCGCTGTCTGGGTGTTCTGGACCGATCGAAGTTGGGCGGTCACGCGCCTTTACTTCGGGTTCTTCACTTTGGCCGACAAGCCGGACGCGATCTTTCCGGGCTTCATCCGATTCCTGCTCCTGACTGCGGTGCCCTTCGCCTTCATCGGCAGCGTACCGGCGCGGGCACTGCTCCACGGTTTATCCGCTGGAGAGTATGTCGAGGTCGCGGCCGTGATCACCGCGTTCTATTTCTTCGACAAGATGATGTGGCGCAAAGGCCTGGCCCGCTACCAAAGCGCATCGAGTTGATAGCGGTCGCCGCGGCGACCGCTATCGCTCATTCATCGCGCGGCCGTGGCTCGCGGTCGCCGCGGCGACCGATGCAGCCTTGCGACTGAGCGGGCAGCACCGCTCGAATTCCGTCGCCAATAAACGATTCACCTTGTGCTCTTCAATACACTCAATAGAATTTTCACACCCGGTCAGGAAGGAAACTGACCGCAACGTACCCAGGGAGGGTTGTAGAGAATGGCCTCATTCAGGGAAATTTGTTTCACTCCCGCTGAGTTCGCGGGCTTCGCGAAACTGCAGCGCGAGTTGATCCCGCAGCTGGAAAGCACCGGGATCCTCACCACGATCAAGAAAAAAGTCGGCAACGTCGACCGCAAGATGATCACACTCGAGGACATGCGTGGCTACTTCCGCACCATGCGCGAAGTGAGAGCCATGATCGAGTCGCAGGCGTTGTCCGCGGGACTCCCTCAATCTGCGGACGGGCGCAACCCATCGGTCGCCACGGCGACCGACAGGACAGCCGATGGAGCCGAAACCATCGACACTGCCAACGCGCCTGCGGGAGCTATGTCGGCCGGGCCCGCGCTTCCGGTCGAGATGGATCCAGTCGCGGTCGCCGCGGCGACCGGCTTCATTCCGAACACCCCTGCTCGCAAAGTGCAGATGTTCTACAACGTTAAAGGTGGAACAGGAAAGTCAACCTTAACGGCGCAGTACGTCATGCGAGCAGCCATGATGGGCTTGAACGTTTTAGCGATCGACTTGGACGGTCAAGGTCACTTGACGGTGAATCTAGACGTGCTGGATGCCCATGAGCGACCGACGATTTATGACGTCTTGATTAACGATCTTCCCCTGAGCGACGCGATCATGAACGTGGCTCCCGGGTTGGATCTGGTTCCCGCCAATCTCGGTCTCTGCAACATCGAGATCCCGCTCAACCAGAAAACCCGGCGCGAATACCGCCTCTCGGAAGCAATCCGCAAGATCGCCGACCGCTACGATCTGATTGTCGCGGACACGAACCCGGCGGCATCCATTCTCAATGGCTCGATGCTCGTCGCTTCGAATCTCGTGAACGTCATCTGCGCGACCAATCCGCTCTCATTCCATGGGATGTCGCTGGTGATGGCGACGATCGAGACCATGGAGCAGGAATTTCAGAAGGAGCTGGACGTACGGATCGTTCCCAACATGTACGACAACCGGGAAGTGATCAGCCAGGAAGTCCTGGGCGAGCTACGCGCGCAGTTTCCCGACATCTGCACTCGCAGCGTCGTGAACCGCAGCGCCGATCTCAATGAAGCCACCAAGCGCAGGGCCGCCGTATGGAGCGTCAACTCCAAAGGTACTGCCGCGCAAGACCTCAACTCGCTCACTGAAGAGCTGATCTACGGATAAAAAGGAACAGTTCATGGATGAAACTACACAGAATAAGTTGAAAAAAGAAGAAGTCATCGAAGGCTCGAAAGTGAAAACTCGCCAGGGAAGCGGCTACCTCAAGCAGCTTTACTCCACCGCCCGCACCACTGCGGGCAGCACGCACTCTGGCTTGAAGAACAATCTCACCACTTTCCTGGTGAACTTCATCCCGGTGGACCACATCGATGCTTCCGAACTCCAGGTCCGCTCCCACTTCGACGACTCGGAGATCGCGGCCCTCGCTCATTCCGTCAAGGAGCATGGCGTCCTCCAGCCGATCCTCGTGGTCCAAGACGGCGATCGTTATAAAGTGATCGCGGGAGAGCGCCGCCTGCGCGCGAGCAAGCTCGCAGGCATCGAACGCATCCCTGCCCGCGTCCTCTCGACCAACGACAAGGCCACGCACGAGATCGCGCTTCGCGAAAACCTCGACCGCGTCGACCTGCATCCGATCGAAGAAGGCGAAGGGTACGTATCACTCATCAAGGCGGAGGCTTATCCCAGTCACGATGCGATCGCCCAGGCATTCGGCAAGCCGAAGTCCCGCATCACCGAATGCATCGGATTCACCCGGCTTCCCGATCTCACCAAAGAAGAGCTCCTGAGGCGCGGGATCAAGAATCGCTCGCTCCTGAGGCATCTCCTGGCCATTCCGATGGATCAGCACATGGGGATGATCGCCGATGCCGCCCAGAGGGAGGAGGTGTTCGGCACTCCGAGCGATACTTCGGCCAAGGGTCCAGCGACCGCGAAGACCCCAGCACCTGCCCGTCCTTTCGAATACAAAGTCGATGCGAAATCCGTAGCGATCCCCACTTTCAGGTGGAAAGCCGCCGAAGGAACCGAAAAGCTGCAAGCCTATGCTGACACGCTTCGAAAAATCCTGACTTCGATCGAAGAAAAGCTCGTTCAAGCCTGATATTTCCTTGAACGGTCCGATATCATCCGTCATCGGGGCGCCACGTTCGAGTGGCGCCCCTTTTTTTTGCTCATCGTCGATCCTAAGATATGACTAGCTTCGTGCAGCCAGAAACCACCCAGCGGAACCGCTCCTTGATTTTTTATATTCCCTGAGGAACTTCTCGAAAGTGGGATGCCTCCTTCCCACTTCGCGTAGAACCGCCGCCAAGCTCGCTCAGCAACTTCGTGAGCGATTGCGGTTCCGCGCTGACCCCGAACGGTCGCGTCCTGATCTACCAGGTTTTCCTGGCTCAGGCCCCGTCGAGACCCCAAAGCCAGAAATCGGGGGATTCGATGACGGCTTCGCCGAGCTCCGGCCTCAATACTTTGGCCATGCACAGAGGCTCGTTCAACGAATCGACCGACTCAAGTCCCGCTGCCCGGAGCTGGACGGGTGACCCGATGATCTGGAGCCCACCGCGCTCCTCGCGGAGCCGCGATAGCAGTCCGCGCAGGGCCTCGGGGCGCCCCCCCCATTCATGGATGATGCCCGGAAGATCGATACCCTTGCCCACGCAGACATACGCCTCGGGCTTGGCGCGCGCGCCTGCGTGAAACCATTCCGCATTCAAGTGGCGACTGATCCACTTCGCGTCTCCTGACCCGAGGTGCAGACCACCGGCTCGCTCCTGGAGGCACGTGAAAAGCTCGGGCCGCCATCCCCGTGAAGCCTCGGGAAGAAAAGCCGCACGAGGCAAACTGAGTGCATCTAGGGCAATCCGCTCCTGGTTGCCGACGTACTCGAACCCCAAACGGGTATAGAGTCCGGCTTGGGACCCGAATAGGACCGCGATCGCCGCTCCCGAGGCCGAGGCTTCGACCAGCAGTTCTGTCACTGCCCTCGAAGCGAGCCCCAATCCTTGAAACCCGGGCGCAGTCACCACGCACCCGATGACCGAGATCGGTACCCGAACGGTGCCCAGTCGGATGTCCACAAAACGAACAGCGGCTGCCGCTACGAGATTCGGCCCCTCATACGCGCCGATGCGGCGCATCTTCGCGCCGCTCTCCAGTCGCCAGACCGGAAAATCATCGAAAAAGCTTCGCGGCGAGGCGACCCCGAAGCCGCGCGAGACCAGCTCGCCGAAGGCGCGCTCCTCTTCGACGGTCCGAATCGTCCTGAAAACGGTAGTGATTGCCTCGAAGGGCTTCGACTCCATAATCCAAGTGTAATCGAAAATTCCCTCTAATAAACCGGGAAGCTTTTGCCGATAGGGGTTCCAGGAGGGCAAACCCGTGTCCAAAAAGAAGAATAAGTTCGACCTCACCCATCTCGTCCAACAGGGAGACCTGAAGGATGGCCAGACGCTGTTTTTCGTCAGCGATCCGAAAAAGACCTGTAAAATCGCCAAGCAGCCGAACGGGGAGTTCAAGGTGTTTGCCGATAAGGAGACCCTCACCGTCCACGCCTTCGCCCAACACTGCCTGGGCCAGGATCCACCGGATCATGCGTCTAAATGGTTCCGGACCGAGGGCGGGAAATCCCTGTTCGACCTCTGGCATGCCGACGACATGTCCGACGCGGCCTGAAATCGAGTTTTCAGTCCGATTGAATTTCAAAGCCCTCCGCGTCCCAGACGCGGGGGGGCTTTTTCATTTCGTTGATGTTACGGTCCGACCCATGAAGCCATCCCACTTTGGAGTCTCCGCCCTCCTGGGCCTGTGGAGCATCTGCATGCCGTTGAACACCCACGCTGCCGATCCCATCAGTCATCCCCGATTGCAGACGATCGCTCAAAGCTCCTTGGAGCAGAACATCTTCAAATTGGATTCGGGCAGCTACCTCGCCGCCGGCTCCCACCAGTTCAAATCCCTCTGGTCCCGCGACTTCTGCTTCGCCTCCCGAGGCCTGCGAGCGATCGGCCGCAACGACGTCATCAAAGGGCAACTCTCGCTGATGCTCGACCGCATCCGCAGTGAGGACGGCTTGGTCCCCCGGTATATGGGCTCAGCTAGCCACTTCCTGAGAAAGCTCGGCTATGCTTTTCACTTCGCCATTCCCCTGCATGAGCCTTTGGACTCGGAATACGACGCTGGAGCCGGCGGGGAAGGGCAAGCGATCGACTCGAACGCGCTCGTGATCCTGACTGTGCTGGACTACGTCGAATCCTCGGGCGATCAGGCATTTTGGATCAAGTATTACGACAAAATCCGACAAGTGTTCCGGTTCTACGAAAAGCACAAGGATCCGGTCGACGGCTTGATCGTCCAGGGCCCTTTTGCGGATTGGCAGGACAGCGTCAGTCGGGACGGCAAAACATTCTTCGTGAACCTGCTCTACTACGCCGCTTCCGAGCGGCTTTCGAAGTACCCGGACTTCGGTATCACCCAGGCCCAGCTCGATGACCGTCGCAAGATCCTGGTCTCGACCTTCCTGGAACCCACTTCCGGTCTCTACATGTCCATCGCCGGCCACCCCGACTACATCTCCCTCGACGGCAATCTCCTCGCCATCGACTTGGGCTTCCACGCGCCGGCCAGCGAAGAGGCGAAGAGGCTCTATGCCAACCTCAAGCGGCATCCGCTCTGGGCTTCGCGGGATCTCCCGGGGTTCAATACCTCCAAGCGGTATCCGATCGGCTGGATCGGCGGGCTGGCCAAGTTGGTGAACGTCGCCGACTACCACGACGACATGTACTGGTCCTGGCTCATGGGCCTCTCTGCCAAGATCGCAGGTCGCATGGGCGACGTGACCGAGCGTGATCGCATCTTTTTCGGCCTCGAAACGCTAGCGCTCCGCGATGCGGGGATCACGGAAGTCTTCGAGCCCGCGGGCGAGCACCTTCCGGTGAGCCGGGTGGTGAATGTCCCGGTCTTGAGCTGGCTGGGCTACCGCGTTTACGCGGCTGAAAGGCCGTTCAGCTGGGGAGCGGGCATCATCCTAGACGCCCTCAAGAACTCCGTACCGGATGCGAGCAAACCCGCTTCACCCTGATTCGCGTTCATCCTCCGGCATCATCACTGCTCGGTTACGGTTCCGGGAACGACGACGGCCGGGGGCGCCATCTCGCGCTGCACCATCAGATCGCCGCTGCTGAGCGGGAAGGCGTCTTCGCTTTGCAGGTTGACCGAGAACCGTTTGGCCTCACCCAAGTGCCAGGATGGATTTTGTCCATCCGCCAAGGACTGCGCGTGGGCGCACCCAGGATTCGCGGTTGAATCGGGAGACAAGACATAAGCGTTCGTGCTGGTCTCCATGAAGAACGAAAGGCTGTAGAGGCCCGCATCAGAGATGCCCGATTGCGGTTTCACCTTTTGCAACCGGGCGGGGGTCCCATTGAAGGAGAAGTTGCAGTAGGTCCCATCGACCTTGATCTCCTTTTCAATGTGGATGCTTCGATCCGTGGAAATCTCGATCACTTTATACTCGATCCCGGTTCCCACCGATGCTGCTTTCCATTTTCCGAAGAAGCTCCGAAAGTCAGGTTTCGCGAGGGCATCCCCGTCCCCTACGGAGGATGGGGAGACCATCGAGCAAGCGAAAAAAATCGTGAGGGGTCTGCGTTTAAACGTAGGTCCCAGGGCTACAGTTTTTTATCACACTGAGTCATCACGGATTTGACCCAGCTCATGCCCAATAACTAAGTACTCGTTATTAAACAAATAAATAGATTAACCCGACCGTAAAGAAAGGATGTGTCCCCCGAGACGCAGAATTTTCTAAAGAGATTCTCCCAATCCCCGATGAGCTTTATGGAAGCAGGATCACACCCGGCCAGGAGGCCGAGAGATCCCGCCTACTACCGCCCAGGATGGGCGGGAAAATCGACCTTCAGGAGGAAGGTATGGGACTGCGAATCAATACAAACGTGCCGTCGCTGATCGCTCAGCGAAACTTGCGCACCACTCGCGGCTCCCTGGACAAGTCCCTGGAGCGCCTCAGCTCCGGCCACCGCATCAACAACGCGGGCGACGACGCTGCCGGTCTCGCGATTTCCGAAAGCATGAAGGCCCAGCTTCGCGGCCTCGGCCAAGCCGAGCGAAACGCACAAGATGGAATCTCCGTGGTGCAGATCGCAGAAGGCGCACTGGCCGAAGTTTCCAACATCCTCATCCGCCTGCGCGAACTCGGGGTCCAAGCGGCTTCTGACACCGTCGGGCAGTCCGAACGCGGATTCATGGACGTCGAATATCAGCAGAATCTGGCTGAAATCGACCGGATCGCCCAGAGTACCGAATACAACGGGGTTCCGCTGCTCAACGGCCTCACTCAGAACTTCGAGATTCAGATCGGTACTCGAAACAACCCGATGGTCGATCGCGTGAAACTCTTCGACGGTTCCGGCGCCGACGTGAACATCGTCGCCCTCGGGATCAACCTGGCCAACGTGGCGGACAAGTCGAGTGCCCAGAATTCGCTGGCCGCGGTCGACAAGGCCCTCTCCAGCATCACTTCGATTCGAGCCGAGTTCGGAGCGATGCAAAACCGCCTTCAGAGCATCACCTCGAACATCATGATCTCGCGCGAAAACCTCGCCGCCGCCAACTCCCGCATCCGGGACACGGACATGGCGGAGGAAACGAGCGAGCTCACGAAAAACCAAATTCTCATGCAGGCCGGCACCTCAGTGCTGGGGCAAGCGAACACGACGATCAAGACGGCGTTGAGCCTCTTGGGAGGACCGCAAGGATGAGAAAGTCCGATGGGAATGAAACCTATGAATGAAGGAAGAGAATGGCGTAACGCCCAAAGAAAAATTTTGTGACCTGAACCTCACAAAGCTAGGCGCTCCACTGCGCTTGTTTCCTGGATACCGGGACGACCCCGCTCCTTACGGCCAAGATGGCACGAAGGGGCGGGGGAGACCGGGCAGGACAGGAAACGAGTGTCGAAGGGCGACAAGCCTCGAGAAGAAGGTTGCGCGAAAGTTTCGCGGCGGAACGGGCGGGGGATGGTCCCCTGTCCGGGGTGTCGCGGGAAACAGAAAGTCAGCATGGATGCTGGCCGTCACCAAGGTTGGTGACGGGTGATCACGGAGGATTCCCTTATGAACGGAGGCTAAAATGGGTCTTAGAATTGCGACGAACGTGACTGCGCTCAATGCGCAGCGACAGATGGCGATCACTCGAGGTGCTTTGGATAAGTCGTTGGAGAAATTGGCGAGCGGTTCTCGCATCAATCACGCAGGTGATGATGCAGCCGGCTTGGCGATCTCCGAAAACCTGAAAGCTCAAATCCGCGGATTCAGGCAGGCGAAACGGAACGCGCAAGATGGCGTTTCGTTGATCCAGGTGTCAGAAGGCGGTTTGAACGAGATCTCGAACATCCTGATCCGTTTGAGGGAACTCTCGATCCAGGCGGCTTCCGATACCATCGGGGATACTGAAAGACAGTTCACCGATCGGGAATTCCAATCGCTCAAACAGGAGATCGACCGGATCGCGAACGTGACGGCCTTCAACGGAACGCCCTTGCTCAACGGCAAGGCGGGGATCTTTGAGATCCAGGTCGGCATCCAGAACAACCCGATCCTCGACCGGGTGGTCTACAACGGTGAACGATCGGATTCATCGCTGGATGCGCTCAAGCTCGGTGGCGAATCGACGGCCACCAAGCAAGGCGCGCAGCTCAGCCTTTCGGTGATCGATGATGCTCTGGTCAGGGTCAACTCCATCCGCGCCGACTTGGGCGCTATGCAGAACCGCCTCGGCTCGACGATCTCGAACCTGGCGATCACGGACGAGAACCTCTCGGCTGCGAACTCCCGGATCCGCGATACCGACATGGCCGAGGAAGTGTCCGAAATGACCAAGAACAACATCCTGATGCAGGCTGGAATCTCGGTCCTCGGACAAGCGAATCAAACCAACCAGGCAGCGCTCAAGCTGCTTCAAGGCTGATTCGATGGAGGGGAATGGTGAAAAGCCGGGGTAGGGCCCAGAAAAATGCCCCGGCAAATTCATCAAACCGGTTAAACTGGAGGGAATGGAAGGCAGACAGACGGTTTTGATCATCGGTGGGAGCGGGTTTCTCGGAACCCATCTGGCCCTCAAGCTTCGGGACGATTACAAGGTCATGGCGACCTATCATTCGAAGCCGATCCAGATTCCCGGGGTGATGACTTTGCCGTTCAGCCTTCGAGACCCTGAATGGATCAAGCGCGCGATCTACACCGTGAGTCCCGACGTCGTGATCTACGCGGCGGGATCCAACAGCGTGATCGCAGCCGAAAGGGATACGAAGCTTGCGGAGGCCATGCATGTGGCTGCGCTCGCCCCGGTCCTCAAGGCGTCGACCATTTTCCAGCCCCGGTTCATCTATCTTTCGAATTGCTACACGTTCGACGGTTCGCGCGGAAACTACCGCGAGAGCGATACGATCTTGGCCTCGACCTCATTGGGCAAACTCAAGGTGTCGGGTGAGAACCTCGTTCGCTCGCGCGCGCTCAACTACGCAATCGTCCGCCTGAGCCCCGTTTACGGGCGTGGGAACGGACTTTCTAACCCTTTCCTGGATCGCCTGCGGATGTCCCTTGGACGCAAGCAGAAGGTTTCGATGGATGGGACAGAAGTGCATTCCTACGTGGCCATCCCCGCAGTCACCGACTTCATCAAGAGATTGATCGAGAGCGGTCCTCGCAATCGAATCTACCACTTTGGGGGCATCACCAAGTGCACCCAATTCGATTTCGCGCGCTCCTTCGCGAAGCGCTTCAAATTCGATCCCGCCTTGATTGTCCAATCCGGACAAACCCATCACCACCATCACGACTACTCATTGAACTCGACCGAGACGGCTCAGATGCTCAAGCTGAAACCTTTGCTCCTGGATGAAGGCTTCGACGCCCTTGAGCGCAGCATCCGCGGCTGAACACGATGCCGAGTCGGGTGTTCTCCCATCAATGCGCAGCCTCCTTGTTGTGCCTCATCTTCGGGACTTATTCGGCCAGTGTGCTGGGGTTCTGGCTCGGAATCCCGATGAACGCCCCTCTGCTGGTAGTCGGTAGTTTGATCGCTTGGCTTTCAAGCGCTTTCCTACCCGGGGGAACTCTCGAACCCCTGGTGTTGAAACGCCGACTTCCGGGAATGCTCGGAGCCCTCGCTGTCTGCGCGGCGCTACACTTCCTCCTCCGTGACTTCGTAGACACGAGTTTCGATTCGATTTCCTACCACGCAGAGGCTGGTGTCCGCCTGGCGTCAGGCTGGAATCCATTTCAACATGATCCGTTCCGCGAGCTGCACGATGCCGCCAACTGGAAACTCGAGTATTACCCAAAATTCGCCTGGATCCTCGAGGCCGCAGTGCTTTTGTTGACCGACTCGTTTTCGGGAGCTGCGCAGCTCGGAGCGGTACTGATGGTGAGCGCTTTACTGCTGGCCTACTCCACTCTGGGAACCCACTTCAAGATCAGCTCGCTGCAATCAGCTGTTCTCGCGGCTACGATCTGCTTGAACCCGGTTTCGTGCCACGAGATGCTTTCGTTTTACGTGGACGGGATCATGGTCACCTTGTTTCTAGGCTTCGTGATCTTCTCGGTCCGCTACGCGACCCGTCCCTCGAAGTCGGATCTCGTATTGGCATCGATCTGTCTCATCGCTGCGCTCAACACCAAAGCCACGGCCCTCGTGTACTCAGGTTTCCTGGGCGTCGCGTTTGCCGCGGCCCTCTACCGGCTTCGCGGCTTTTCGATGGCGACACGCTGGTCGGCGGCTCTCTTCTGTGCGTGGCTCATGGGAGTAGGGGTTTACGGATACTCTCCCTACGCTCGGGACTACTTTCGAGCCCGCTCCGTTCCCGCGCTCGCGTGGGTTCGCAAGAAGCCCGAGTTGCTTGCACCTGAACGCCCCCCGAATCAGAGGACGATGCCGGCTCCGCTCCGTTTCGTGCACTCCCTGTTCTCGCGTTTTGAAGGAAGCTGGACCTTTGAAAATGGGATCGCGAGCCCAGTCGAAGCCCAGCTGAAAATCCCCTTGAGTTGGTACTCGACCGAGAGCGAGTCCATGGGCCATATGGACCCGCGCGCCGGAGGCTTCGGTCCCTGGTTTTCGGCGGCGCTTCTGGGCGCCATCGCCCTAATCGGGCTTCAACTTCGCGAAGGGGATCGCGAGCGGCGATGGGTGATCGCCTGCCTGGTGCTGGCCCTGCTGGGCTCCGCCCTGGCGAATCCCGAGTCCTGGTGGGCCAAGTTCATTCCCCAGTTCGGCTTCCTTCCTCCAGCGATCGTCCTCCTTCCTTCTCCTCGCGGGTCAGACCGAGGGATCCGCGTCTTACGATGGGGGTTGGCTTTTCTGCTCATCATCAACAGTGGCGCACTCCTGCTCCTCGGCTCCCACGCTCAGTGGAGAGCCTCCAGAGACTTTGGGGAGAAGATCCGGAACTTCGGATTGACCCACAAGGAAGTGCGCATTTGCGATGCGGATGGCAATCCCACCGGTCTCATCCAGCGGCTCCTTCAGCGCTCAGGGATATCGGTGCGTACAGTCAGCTGCGCAGAAGTCGAACAAGGCGGAAACACCGTGCACTTGACCTCCCGTTGCCTGGCAAGCCAGGAACACTGAAAGACATGTTCAAATTTCCAGTCCTTTTTCACTCAGCAGCGCTTTAATCTGGTCCAACAGGGCCTGGTTTCCGCCCCGTGTCTTGCGACTGTCGCGAGTCGCGCGCGCGAACTCAGAGAAGTAGAACTTCGCCACTTGCTCGGGAGTCACTTTCTCTCCCTGAAAGGTCCAGTGGACATCACGGAATGGACCGAGCTGAGCGAGAAGCTCCTGGGACTGACCGGCGAGCGGGCTAGCTTGAGCTGTATCGAAACTTTGCCCGTTCACATCGAGCGTTCCGCGCACGTGCTGCGCGAAGGAAATCAGGATCATGCCGTGCGCATGGTTGGTGACCATGAGCTTGATCTGGTTCCGGAACACCATGAAGTCGGCTGCGGTCTGGGCAACGCTGTAGATCTTGGCTTCCTGGAACCGACCGCCCGATTCGGAGTAGCTGTTGAACAAACGGGTGAACTCGCTGAAGTGCTCCCGCATCTCCATCAGGAAATCGATCGTGCTCTCTTCGACCAGCTGTTGCGGATCGAAAGGCTTTCCGAGATTGAGGAGCTTCTCGGCTTCCGGATGAACTTCGGCCCTGGCGAGCTCGTGGATCCAGGCTTGTTGCGATGGCAGGACGTCTTTGAAATGGCCCATACTTCAGGGTCTCCCAAAGCTAATAAGAAACCCCGGAGCCGGCGAAGTCAATTGGAACCCAGTGAGTTAACGTGGGCGCCGTATTGCAGTTTTAGGCTTCCTGGCAAGCCAGGCATGCACACCGCTGCTAGGGACAGCACCCTGGGTATTGACTGTCGGGTCCAAATAATAATCGCCAGACCCCGAGGCCAATTCAGTATATCCAATTCTCGCGACGAAACCAAGCACGCAGAGGAGTCATCAGTTCTCGACCGATACGCTTTACACACCGATGGGGTAATGACACACTGAAAGAGGGGTGCATTGAAGCAACCCCAAGCATATCAGCCCGAGGACATCAGGAAGATGAACGGCAAAAAGCTTCTGGTAGCGGACGACAGCTTGACTATCCAGAAGGTGATTCGTCTCGCCCTTTCCCACGAAGGCTACGATATCCAAACGGTATCGGACGGCAACGACGCCCTTCAGCAGATCGCGGTGTTCAGGCCGGATGTCGTGCTCATCGATGTCTCGCTCCCGGGAAAAACCGCTTTCGAAGTGAAGCGCGCGATGAACCAACAGGTTCCAGCGTCGGACGTGAAGTTCATCCTGATGTCGAGTGCGTTCGAGTTCGTGGACGAGGAGCAGCACACTGAAGTCCAGTTCCACGGGAGACTGACCAAGCCTTTCGACCCCGCCAACCTTCGCCAAGTCCTGGTCGAGGTGCTTCAATCCGGTGGAGCCCATACTGGAGAGCCTTCCTTCGGTGCAACTGACCAAGCGGTGACCATCGAAGAACCTTCACTCACACTTGAATCCCCGACCCGACCTATCGAAAGATCCCCCTCGAAAGCGGAACGGCCGTTTGAAATGTCGATGGATCTGGGTTCCGAAACGATCGCAGTTGAGGATGCTCCTGCCAGTGAGCCCGCGTTCATTCATATCGAGGAAAAAGCCCGGTCTTCGGGAAATAGGCCCGAGTTTCTTCCTGCTTTCGACCTCGCTCCCCCTCCAGTTCCAAAAGCGAGCCCCATCCGCTCCCAGCTCCCCCCCCTTCCACCGGGAGCGCATCAGCCCTCGCAGGCGTCCACTCTCACCCCTCCTCCACGGCCACCCTCCATGGGAGGCTTCGGTGGGCCGGGCGGCTTCCCGGCACGCCCTCCCCAGACAGTGCAACAGCCTTTGCCGCCTCCGCCGGCCAGCCGATCCCCGAATCCTCCGACTCCACCGGCTACACCCTTTTTGCCTTCCAACTCGCGCTCGTTGCCCGACTTCGAACCTCTTTTGCCCGAGGATTCTTACCCGCAACCCTTGTCGGCGCCTTCTGATCCGAACCGCAACGACTTCTCTGACATCCGCCACCTGACCGAATCGACCATCCGCATGAGCGGTCTCGACGACTTTCAATGGAGCGTTTCCGAGACCAACAAGCTTCCCGAAGAGCCGTCGACATTTCCGGAGCAGGACTTCCAGAATCCTCCCGCCTTCAGTGATCACACCCTGCCCATGATCGGCGACGAGACGCTCGGCGAACTCAACGCCCAAGAGCCTTTTATCGCGCCTCCGTCCTCGTTCGCGGACTCGGGCAATTCGACGTTCCAGATCGAGCGGAGAGCGGTTTCACGGGCTGAATCCGAAGACCCGGCCAACGCCTACCACCAGGCACCCGACGAAACCGAAACGCCGTACCCAGAAGAGAACTTCGCCCCAGCCAAGCCGCACACTCCTCCCTTGGTCGCGCCCAAAATGGACGCCCCGCGTGCGGCGGATCCCAACGTCATGCCGATCTCGGTCGCCCAAATGGAAGCGCTCCTGCAGAAACAGATGGAGGAAGCGCTCCAGAAGATGGCGCAGAAGATCCTGCCGGATGTCGCCGAGCGGATTCTCCGCCAGGAAATCCGAAAAATGCTTCAGGAACAAAGCTGAGCTGAAAATCCGGGCTCTCAGATCCGGATTTTCACGTCCTCCGCGAACAGTGAGCGCAGCAGCCCTCCGGGCTCTTCCCGTACTTGCAGCTCGCCATGAGGTCCTAAACCCACGACTGATCCGGAACGATCGTTCCACTGGATGCGGGTGCCTGGGGCCAGCCACGCGTGGGTTTCATACGCTCTCCGGATCGCACCAGGCCCGGACTCTCCCAGCTCTCGAAGTTTGTGGGTCAAGGAGTCGACGACTTGAATGCGAAAGGTGTCGAGGTTCTCTACCCCGAGGAAAGCCGTGGGCTGATCGAGGCCCTCGGGCGCCTGGGCGCAATTAATTCCCATGCCGATCACGATGAAAGGACCGCGCGGTCCACTGACTCCTTCGCAGAGGATGCCACCCGCTTTCGAGCCGTCGATCAGGAGGTCGTTCGGCCACTTGATGCGCAGGTCCCGCCGAAAACCTTGCGCAAGCGCCGCTTCGACCGCTGACACCGCGGCGGTCAATGGCACCCAACTCCAACTGGAAGTGTCCGAAATCCGGGCCAACATCGATAAAAACAAGTTTCCGGGCATGGATTGCCAAGACCGACCCAATCGACCCCGTCCGCGGGTCTGAAGTCGCGATGAAACCCAAGTCCCTTCCGGGTAGCCTTGCTCGCCCAACGCGCGTGCAAGATCGTTGGTGGACTCGCAGGACTCAACGACCTGGTTCGCGACATCACTTGAGCGAAATTCCGCCTCCATGTCAGTCGACGAGCAATGACAGGTCGAGAGCCTTCACCGAGTGGGTGAGGGCGCCTGAAGAAATCACGTGAACTCCTGGCATCGAATAAACGCCGATGCAGGACAAGTCGATCCCCCCCGAAACCTCCACCAGCGTCTTGGGCGAGGACTTTGAGATGATTCCTACCGCCGTCCGGACGAGAGCCGGCTCGAAATTATCGAGAAGCACTCCCTGAGCCCCGGCAGCGATGGCTTGATCCAGCTCGTTGAGGTTGCGCACCTCGCATTCGATCAAAAGACCATGCGGCGCGAAAGCAGCAGCGCCTTTGATGGCGCGCTCGATTCCTCCGGCTGCCGCGATGTGGTTTTCCTTGATCAACACTCCTCCCGAGAGACTGACCCGATGACTGAGACCACCCCCAGCGATCACACCGGAGACCGCTAGGTCCCGATAACCCGGCAAGGTCTTGCGGGTGGAAACGAGACGGGGAGGCTGCGACCCTGAAGGGCCTTCCCAGTGTTTCCCGATTTCATCCACCATGCGACGGGTCGTGGTGGCGATTCCGCAAACGTAGGAGGCGAGGTTCAGGAAAGGGCGCTCCAAGGCGAGCACCAGGTGGGCGGGTCCTTCCCAAAGCGCGATCAGTTGTCCCGGCTCCACTCGATCGCCGTTCTTCAATTCACTCCGAGCTGAAATTCGGGCACCCAGTTCCACTGAAATGAGTTCAAGGGCTCGGACGGCTCCTTCAGCGGCCCACACGCCGTCGGCTTTCGCGACAACCCTGGCTTGAACCGACCGGGTCGCGTCCGGCAGACAACCTAGTGTGGTCCAGTCCCATTGCCAAGAGTCATCCTCCAGCCCGACTTGAAGCCATTTCTTCCAGGTGTTCGCGAGATCGAGTTGCATGGGGTCATCCTATACCTCATGACTTCCCCAAAACCCATGCTATGACATTTGAATGACCCTCAGAGAGCCTGCATCCCGGAAAAGCCCGGACCTTCGTCCGATCCAAATCGAAACCGGCGTCAGCCGTTATGCCGAAGGATCTGCCCTGATCAAAGCAGGCAATACCCATGTGCTTTGCACCGCTTCTGTGGAGGACGGTGTTCCAGGATGGATGAAGGGGCAGGGACAGGGCTGGGTCACCGCCGAATACTCGATGCTCCCGCGCGCGACCCACACCCGCGGCAAGCGGGATCGCGAAAAGGTATCGGGCCGCACCCAAGAGATCCAACGTTTGATCGGCCGCGCGCTCCGCTCCGTGATCGATATGCGCGTCCTCGGCGAGCGCTCGGTCATGATCGATTGCGACGTGCTTCAGGCCGACGGCGGCACTCGCACCGCTTCGATCTCCGGCGCTTACGTCGCTCTCGCCCAAGCGATCCGCAAACTGGAAAAAGATGGCAAGATTGCCGCGGGCGCGCTTTTGGATAGTGTCGCCGCGGTCAGCGTCGGGATGAAGGAAGGCGAAGTCCTCGTCGACCTCGATTACAACGAGGACTCAAGTTGCGAAGTGGACATGAACTTCGTCGTCACGGGCAAGGGGCTCTTCGTCGAGGTCCAGGGAACCGCCGAGAAGAAAGCATTTTCCAAGATCGATCTCGACCGCATGACCGAGGGCGCTCTCCAAGCCATCGAGAAACTCAAAGCGGTGCAGCTCGAGGCTCTCGGTTGAGCCTGCTTCGAATCGCCATCTGCCAAGTCGAGAACCGAGTGGACATCGACGCCAACCGTGACGAGGCCCTCAAGTTCCTGCGTCGGGTCGCCCCTTCGAAGCCCGATCTCGTTCTTTTTCCTGAGTGCTTCCTGACGGGGTTTTCCGCCGCCGTCCGGCAATCCGACTTTTCCCGGGTCCAGACCGCGCTTTTCGATATCCGGGCGCTGGCCGAGGAAATCGGATGCGAAGTCCTGCTGCCCTCCGCCCTCAAGACCTCGCAAGGTTACCTCAACTCCGGTTTCCACCTGCGGCCTGGGCGCGATCCTTCGCTGTTTTTCAAGGAGAGTCTCACCGAGTCGGAGGTCCAGTTTTTCACTCCGGGCAAGAACTCCGCCCGTCACTTCTCGATCAAGGGCTATCGGCTGGCGCTCTTGATTTGCAAAGAGGCTTCCGATCCCGCGTGGAGCCTGCTCGACCCCATGCTTCCTCCGGATGCGATCCTCTGGCCCGCCTATTGGGGATGGGACCAAGAAGTTCATTGGGACAGTCGCCTCGAAGGGTTAGCAGGCGAGATCCGCTCCAACATGTTGGAATGGAAGTCTCCGTTGATCCAAGCCACCTTTTCGAGCAATCACGGTTCAGATGATCGGACTTCCGGCCCCTCGGGCAGGAGCGTAGCGGTCGACTCGAGCAATGAACTTCGGTTCAGCGCCAAAGCAGGCGAACCGGATTGCTTCGTCGTCGAGCTCACCCGGGATGCCAAAGGCTCCTCGCGGATCTCGAGCTGCTACAGCGCTTGAGACCCTCGAGGAACCGGAGCACGATCAATGACAAAGAAGAGTGCGAGTGAAGTTCTTGGCCGGGGTTGAACCCGTCACCTGAGCGTCCACATCGAGCAAAGCGATACCACCCTGAATCTGGAGGCGATGGAGGTCGAAGCGCGTTCCGCCGGTCGTATCCAATTGACGGATCTCGATCGCGGGAGCCGAAAGGTCGAGTGCGTCGATGCGGGTGAGGGAGCTCACCGTACCGTAGAACACGCCTGAGACAGGCGTAAAAGGACCTGCAACGACTTGCTGGGCCTTCACCAAACCGAGCTGCACCGAAGTAAAGGTTTTGCCGGCACTCAAGCAGACGCAGGAAGAACCCCGGTTCTGCCGAATCACGTACTGGCGGAGATTGAGTTGATCGGTCGTGCCGCTTCCCGAACCAAAGACAGGCGACGCACCCTGGAACTCAGGTGAAGGCGCGGTACACTCCAAGCTTGGGCCCATGGCTTCCGAGAAACACGCTGCATGAAGGCTGGTTCCGTCGATCGTGGCACCACAGCTGGGAGCGCGCACGACTGGAGAGGGAGCGCCGACGGGAGGGCGAGGGGTCACTGTCCCACCGCCTGCGAGGGCCAGGGACGAAACGAAACTCAGGGATGCGATCGCGGTAAAAAATGGGGTCTTCATAATAACTGGGTACTCCTGTCGGGAACCAGTACTATGACACTATGCGTTCTACTAGACCCTAGAGTGGATCGAGGTATATCCAAAACGGGTCCATGTCGGAGTTTCGGACTTGGAAAAAGAAAAGGGGGCCTCGAAGATCGGGATGATCCTGAAGCCCCCTCTGAGGAGATGGCGGGTACAGCGACTCAGCGTAAGCGCGATGGCCTACGCAGCCTTTTCAACACCTTGCCGAGCCTTGAAGGCTTGGTAGTGTTCTAATTTTTTCTCGTGATCGGAGACCCGCTCGCCGGTCTTCTTGATCAAGCCGAACTTGAATTGATCATAATGCTCGTTGCAGAAATTGAAGCGCTTTTCAGGACTTTTGCAGTCCTGCGCGTGACATCCGCCGGGAAGCGGGCCTGCCCCCTTGGGACCGCGTGGGGCCGACGCCTCCACGTGCTTGTGGGAAGGCTGGGTGCTGGGCACCTGCTGCGTTTGGGGTTCTTTTTTCGGGGCACTGGTTGCTGGTTTGCTCATCTCAATTTTCTCCTTAAGCTCAATGTATGAATCGGAATCCGGCCCTAAAACTTTAGTAATTTAGTCAGGTACTGGGACCCATTCCTTTCACTCTCGTCATGATCCAAGTCATAAAATCGTTAAGTTTCTGACGCTTCGCGCCTTGTCGCCGTCCGGTCGGGTGTTACTCTCTTTCCACTGCAATGAACCAAACAGCTCGTGGGGGAGCTCAATATGGATCCAAGGACTTGGACTTCCGTGGTCACCGCCTTTCTCTTTCTTCTCGCTTACCAACCCGCTGCCACTTACGCGGCCGATCAATCCGCTCTCGCCAAG